>JBLRXE010000164.1:0-5737 GCA_047920895.1 Roseovarius sp. | reverse complement strand
CGCCCCCTGTTCCAGCGCCGCCAGACCGGGCGCCAGCCCCGCGGCCCCCACGATGGCCGACATCACCCATTGCGCCGGACGGCTGGCCGCCTCGATCAGCGCGGCCTTGCCCGCCGCCGCCTCGACCTTGCTGCCCCTCAGCGCCTCGCGCAGCGACACCAGCAGATCATCATGCGCCGTAACGGCCACCTCGGCCCCCAGCTCAATCGCATCCCGCGCGAGCTGGTCGATATGATGCCCGCCGGTCAGCGCCACCACCTGATAGGAACCCGGCGCGCGGCGGATCAGATCAATCGTGTTCTGCCCGACAGAGCCGGTCGCCCCCAGAATGGAAATTCGTTTCATGCCACCCCCGGCAAGAGGCCCAGCGCCCACAGGATCACAACCACCAGCGCCGCCCCCAGCATCGCATCGAACCGGTCCAGCACCCCGCCATGACCGGGGATCAGGTTGGAACTGTCCTTGATCCCGCGCAGCCGCTTGACCGCGCTCTCGGCAATATCGCCCATCTGCCCGGCAAACCCCACCAGCACCGACAACGGCACCAGCGCCAGCCCAGCCCCGGTCGGCCCCACAAAGATCATCCCGATCACAGCCGCGCCGACCCAGCCCGCAACCGTGCCCGACCATGTCTTTTTCGGGCTCACGCGCGGCCAGAATTTCGGCCCGCCCAGCATACGCCCCGCGAAATACCCCGCCACATCAGAGACGACCACGATCGCCACCAGCCACAGCACCCAGACCAGCCCCGCATCGGCGCGCAGCGTGCCCATGGCGTAGCACCCCAAGAGCGCCCAGAGCGCCAAGGCAAAGAACGGCCCGCGCTCGCGCTCCACCGTACTTGACGCCACCACCACCGCCGCCAGAAGGATCGGCAGCACCATGATCCCCGGCAGCCACAGCGCCAGCGCCACCGCCACCGCCGCCAGCACGCCCGAGCGCAAGGCGTCGGGGGCCGCGAACATCCGCGCGCCTTCCCAGATCATCGCGCCGGCCAGCGCACAGACAAGTCCGGCAAAGGGGAAACCGCCCAGCCAGATCGCAACCGCGCCCACCACGATCAGCACGACCCCCGAGGCAAGCCGGGGCCACAGATCAGCCCATTGCGCTGCGCCGCTCATGCAGGCACAGCCCCGAACCGGCGATCCCGCGTGCCATATTGCGCCAGCAACCGGGCAAAGACATCCGGCGTGAAATCCGGCCAGAGCGTGTCGATGAACTCATATTCCGCATAGGCCGATTGCCAGAGCAGAAAATTCGAAATCCGCGCCTCGCCGCTGGTGCGAATCACCAGATCGGGATCGGGCAACACATAAGTATCCAGATAGCGTGGCAAGGTTTCCTCATCCACATCCTCGGGACGCAACCGTCCCTCGGCCACATCCTCCGCCAGCCGCCGGGTGGCGCGCGACACCTCGTCCCGCCCCCCATAATTGAGCGCGATGGTCAGGTTAGTGCCGGTGCAATGCGCGGTCATCGCCTCGGCCTCATCCATCAGCCCGCGCAGCTTGGCATCAAGGCGCGGGCGGTCCCCGATGAACCGCACCTGCACGTTCTCGCGCACGAATTCCTGCATTTCTTTCATGATATAGCGGCGAAAGAGGCTCATCAGCCCGGCGACCTCGGTCTGCGTCCGCTTCCAGTTCTCGGTGGAAAAGGCAAATATCGTCAGATACTTAACACCCAGACCGGGGCAGGACTGCACGATCTCGCGCACCCGCCGCGCACCTGCGTGATGCCCAAAGAGCCGCGGGCGCCCGCGCTGCTGCGCCCAGCGCCCATTGCCATCCATGATGATCGCCACATGGCGCGGCCCCGCAGCCGGGGTTGATTTTCCTGCCATGAGCGCACTTTTTGCCATCAGACCTGCATGATCTCTGCTTGCTTGCCCTCAAGCAGTTCATCCACATGTTTGATGAAGCGATCGGTCAGGGCCTGCACTTCGGTTTCCCAGAATTTCTGGTCATCCTCCGACATGCCGTCGGCCTTGGCCTTCTTGATCTGGTCCATCCCGTCACGGCGCACATTGCGCACGGCGACGCGGGCGTGTTCGGCATATTGTGCCGCCACGCGGGTCAATTCCTTGCGGCGCTGTTCGTTCAACTCGGGGATCGGCAGCATGATGATCGTGCCATTGAGCTGCGGATTGATGCCCAGACCACTCTCGCGAATGGCCTTTTCCACCTTGCCCACAAGGCCCTTGTCCCAGACATTGATCGTCACCATACGCGGCTCCGGCACGTTGACCGTGCCCACCTGATTGATCGGGGTCTTTTGGCCATAGGCATCGACCATGATCGGCTCCAGCATCGAGGCCGAGGCGCGGCCGGTGCGCAGGGACGCGAATTCGGTCTTGAGCGCGCCCATAGCACCTTCCATCCGGCGTTCCAGATCACCAGTGTCGATTTCGATATCTTCCGCCATGTCGTCCTGGTCCTTCTTTCGGCTCTTGCGTATCAGCCTTCTTTTGCCTCAACCGTGCACGGTTGTATAGGTGCCCTCACCGGCCAGAATGCCCTTGAACCCGCCCGGCTCGTCAAGCGAGAAGACGATGATCGGCAGGTTGTTGTCCCGCGCCAGCGCAATCGCCGAGGCATCCATCACCCCCAGATGCTGCGCCAGAACCTCGTCATAGGTCACACGCTCGAACCGCTTGGCATCGGGATATTTGATCGGGTCCTTGTCATAGACCCCGTCCACCTTGGTCCCTTTGAAGATCGCCTCGCAGGCCATTTCATTGGCGCGCAACGTGGCGGCCGTATCGGTGGTGAAATAGGGATTGCCGGTTCCGGCAGCAAAGATGCAGACGCGCTTTTTCTCCAGATGCCGCACCGCGCGGCGGCGGATATAGGGCTCTGCCACCTCATCCATGCGGATGGCGGAAATCACCCGACAGAACACGCCCAGCTTCTCCAGCGCCGATTGCATCGCCAGCGCGTTCATCACCGTGGCCAGCATCCCCATGTAATCAGCGGTCGTGCGCTCCATGCCCTGCGCGCTGCCCTGAAGCCCGCGAAAGATGTTGCCGCCCCCGATCACCATGCAGATCTCGACCCCCAGATCATGCACGATCTTGACCTCGCGCGCGATCCGCTCGACCGTGGGCGGATGCAGGCCATAGCCCAGATCCCCCATCAGCGCCTCCCCGGAAATCTTGAGCATCACACGGGTGAATTTGGCTCTCTCCGGGGTGGTCATGGGCGTTCTCCGCTGGGTCGTGGCAATCTCGCGCAAAATGTCGCAAATGTCGCCCATGTGCAATCGCTGATCACCCCGTTTCGCGGGGAAAAGGCGGCAAACCGCCTCGCCAAATCGCGCGAATGGCGCTAACCCGTGCGCATGAGCCTGCCCATAGACATCGCGCCAGACCGCCCCGTTCTGATCGCCGGCCCCACCGCCAGCGGCAAATCGGCGCTCGCCATGGCAATCGCCCACGCGCAGGGCGGTGTGATCGTCAACGCCGACGCCCTGCAAGTCTATGAAAACTGGCGGATTCTCAGCGCAAGACCCAGTGCCGGGGATGAGGCTGCAATCCCCCACCGCCTCTATGGGCATATCGGCGCGCTAACCCCCTATTCCACCGGCCACTGGCTGCGCGAGGTGGCACAGATCCTCCAGTCCCCTGCGCGCCCCATCGTCATCGGCGGCACCGGCCTCTATTTCAGCGCCCTGACCGAAGGTCTGGCCGAAATCCCCGCAACCCCCGCCCCAATCCGCGCCGAGGCCGATCACCTGCTGTCCACCCAAGGGATTGCCGCCCTTCTGGACGCGCTCGACCCCATGACCCTTGCCCGCATCGACACGCGAAACCCCATGCGCGTGCAACGCGCGTGGGAGGTGCAGCGCGCCACGGGCCGGGGGCTGGCCGCGTGGCAAGATGACACGCCGCCGCCCCTCCTGCCGCTCGATGCCTGCACGCCGCTCTTGATCACGGCGGACAAGGACTGGCTCGATGCCCGCATCGCCCGCCGCTTTGACGCCATGCTCGACGCCGGGGCGCTGGAGGAGGCGCGCGCCAATCTGCCGCTCTGGAACCCTGCCTTGCCCTCGATGAAGGCCATCGGCGCGCCCGAACTCATCGCCCATCTGAGGGGCAAAATGACCCTCGATCAGGCGCGCGAGGCCGCCACCATCGCCACCCGCCAATATGCCAAACGCCAGCGCACATGGTTCCGCGCCCGGATGCGCACATGGCAGTCCATCGCGGCGGAAACGCTCACCGCCTGACCTTTTCGCATTTCGTGCAGCCATTTCGCATTTCGTGCAGCGACCCGCGATTTTCAAGACATGTGAGGCGACAACCCGCGCGCACTCTCTCCAAATCCACCCAAGGCCACCCGGCCCCGTCTTTGGGAGGAGACCACATGATTCCAGCCGCATTCGAGTATCACCGCCCCGGTGATCTGCCCGCCGCCTTAGCCCTTTTGCAACAACACGGCGACGACGCCAGAGTGATTGCAGGCGGTCACAGCCTCATTCCGATGATGAAGCTGCGTATGGCCGAGGTGCCGCATCTCATCGACTTGCAAGCGATCGAGGCCCTGCGCGGAATCACAATCGACGGCCACCGCATCACCCTTGGGGCCATGGTCACGCAAGCCGACCTCATCGCCCATACCGGTCTCACCACCCACGCCCCCATCCTGCGCGAGGCGGCGCTACAAATCGCTGACCCACAGGTGCGCGCCATGGGCACCGTGGGCGGCAATGTCGCCAATGGCGATCCCGGCAACGACATGCCCGGCCTCATGCAATGCCTGAATGCCACCTTCCACGTCACCGGCCCCGAAGGCAGCCGCACCATCCCCGCGCGCGCATTTTACGAGAGCGCCTATCTCACCGCCCGCGAGGATGGCGAAATCCTGACCGCGGTCAGCTTTGACGCGCCCAGCGGTGGGCAGGCCTATGAGAAACAGAAACGCAAGATTGGCGATTACGCCACCGCCGCCGCCGCCGTGATCCTCACCCGCGAGGGGGATCGTTGCACCGCCGCCTCCATCGCCATGACCAACCTTTCGGACACGCCCATCTGGGCCGAGGCCGCAGGCGACGCCCTGATCGGCACCCCCTGCAACGAGGATGCCGTGATCGCCGCAATCACCGCCATGCAGACCGCGATAGACCCCTCCGAGGACAATCGCGGCCCGGTCGAATTCAAACGCCACGCGGCAGGCATCATTCTGGCCCGCGCCATCGCCCGCGCCTGGTCGCGCGCCTGAGGAATAGAACCCATGTCCAGGAAAATGCAGATCACCCTCACCGTCAACGGCACCCGGCACGAGTTGCTGGCAGAACCGCGCGAGCTTCTAATCCACGTCCTACGCGAACGCCTCAACATAACTGGCCCGCACATCGGCTGCGAAACCTCGCATTGCGGCGCCTGCACCGTGATCATGGGCGAGCGGTCGATCAAATCCTGCACCGTCTTTGCCGCGCAGGCCGATGGCGCAACCATCACCACCATCGAAGGGCTGGGCACCCCTGACGCCCTCCACCCGCTGCAAGAGGCGTTCCGCGAACATCACGGGCTGCAATGCGGCTTTTGCACGCCGGGCATGATCACCCGCGCGGCGCAACTCTTGAAGGAAACCCCAGACCCGACCGAGGAAGAGGTGCGCTTTGGCATGGCCGGCAATCTCTGCCGCTGCACCGGCTATCAGAACATCGTCAAATCCGTGCTTGCCGCCGCTGCCACGATCAATTCCGCCAAGGAGGCCGCAGAATGAACGACCTGACG
>JBLRXE010000163.1:0-5752 GCA_047920895.1 Roseovarius sp. | reverse complement strand
AACGATCACCTATACCGATGGCACCACGGCCCGCTTCCTCGCCATTCTGGTGCAGGACACCAGCGGCAATCTGTTTCTCGCCCCGCCCCTCAATACCACTGCGGCCAATGCGGGCAATATCGCGGCGCTGACCGCGCGCCCGATCGAGTCGATCAATCTCGGCACGGTGAACACGTCCACCAACACCAACCTCGGAGCCAACCGCGCCGACATCGGGATCGACGACGGTATCGTGCAGGGCACGGCGGGCAATGACCTGATCGACAACGCCTATATCGAACCGGTCGCCAATGGCTCGGATCGGGTGGACAACAATGATACCGTGGGCGGCGGCGATGCCGACCTCATCCTTGCGGGCGCGGGCAATGACACGGTGCTCGCGGGCCTCGGCGACGACACGGTGTTCGGCGGCACCGGCAACGATTCCATCCTTGGCGGCGCGGGCAACGATCAGCTTTTCGGTGAAGGCGGCAACGACACGCTGATCGGCGGCGCGGGCGATGACACGCTTTTGGGCGGGACGGGCGACGATGTGCTCTACGGCGATGGCGCGTCGGCCCGCTGGGCCTATGATGTCTACACGCAGGATTTCACCTCGGCCAACGGTCAGGCCTTCACCATCGAGAACGGCACGCTGGCCGGGTCTGGCACCACCGACACGCTCGACATCACCCCGCTCGGGCAGGCCGCCACCGGGCAGAACAATCCCAACGATTTCGGGGTTATCCTGACATCGACGCTGTTCTCGCCCGACGCGGGCACCTACCGCTTCACCACCACCTCGGATGACGGCTCGACCATCCGCATCCTTGATGCACAGGGCAACCCCCTGAACTTTACCAACCAGACCGGCAACAACGGCACCTTTCTGGACAATGATTTTCATCAGGGCGCCACGACCCGCTGGGGCGATGTGACGCTTGAGGCCAATCAGGTCTATACGATCGAGGTGCGGTTCTGGGAAAACGCGGGTGCTCAGGTTCTGTCAGGCACGATCACGCCCCCCGGCGGCACCGCGACAAGCCTTGATGCCAGCCCGCTCATCCTCGGGGTCGAGACCGTGGCGGGCAGCGATTTCCTCGATGGCGGCGCGGGCAATGACCTTGTCTTCGGCGGCGGCGGCAATGACACGATCATGGTCGGCCAAGGCGACACGCTCTTTGGCGGCGATGGCGATGACCTGTTCATCCTGCAGGATTTCGCAGCCCCCGGCGGGACCATCACCATCACCGGCGGTGAGGGCGACGAGACCAATGGCGACACGCTCTTTCTCACGCCGAACCAGCGCAAGTCCGACATCACCTTCACCAATACCGACGATGCGGCGGGGGGGCTTTCGGGCTTCTTCACCACCCCAGACGGCACGCTGGTCAATTTCTCGGAAATCGAGAACATCATCTGTTTCACCCCCGGCCTCCGCATCCTGACCCCAAGGGGCGAGCGCCCGGTCGAATCCTTGCGCGCGGGCGATCTGGTGATCACCCGCGATCATGGCCCGCAACCGATCCGCTGGATCGGGCGGCGCACCGTGCCGGGCGTGGACCGTTTTGCCCCGGTGCGGGTGGCCGCCCATGTGCTCGACGGCGCGCGCGCGCCGCTTCTGGTCTCGCCGCAACACCGCTTTCTCTTCACCGGCTACAGGGCAGAGCTGCTCTTTGGCTGTGACGAGGTGCTGGTCGCGGCGCGGCACCTGATCGACGGACTGGCCGTCACCCAAGTTGAACAGGCCACCGTCACCTATATCCATGTCATGTTCGACGAGCATGAGGTGATCTATGCCGAAGGGGCGGCCACCGAGAGCTTTCACGCAGGCGAGATCGGCATTTCCGCCATATCGGACCCCGCGCGCGAAGAACTCTTCGCCGTCTTTCCAGAGCTGCGCAGCAATCCCAATGCTTACGGCGCCACCGCCCGCCCCTGCCTCAGGCGGCACGAGGCACGGCTTTTGCAACCCTGCGGATAAGGCCCCTGAATCCAGCCGCGCAGGGGCCTATAAAATGCCTGAATCCAGTCGCAAAAACACCGAATCGCGGCGTTAGATTCAGACCTCGGGGTAGACCCCATGATCGTCACGGATCGTCTTACCCAAATGTGCCAGTATGCGGAAAGTAAGTTTTAATGTTTGAAGGCCATACAATCTGTCAAAGCGATCCTGTCACTCGTGATGGCGATCGCCGCGCAACGGGCGGGCCATGCGCGCCCCCGGGACAGCTCTGCCACAGCAGTCAGGCGGCGCCTCCGCAAACCGGCCCCTCCGGGGCCAACCCGCGGCCCGACAGAAAGAGAGTGAACTGACCATGGCCACGACATTTGACCTCTTCTTCCTCGGCATCGCCCCACAAATCGACACGGTCGAGGGCAATATCACGTCCGAGAATCACGCCGCGCTCGAGGGCATGATCTTCGGCAGCACAGCCGATCCGGTGGCACTCAATCTCCAGACCCTGTCCCCCGATGCCGCCAACAGCTATACCGGCGGCGCGCTCGCGACCGCCTATGATGCGGACAACGCCGCAACGACCGATAACTTCGTGATCGACGGCGTCACGCGCACGCATGACGCGACGATGCTCTATGCCGGCACCACCATCACCTATACCGACGGCACCACCGCCACCATCAACGCCATCGTGATGCAGGCGACCGACGGCGCGCTCTACCTCCTGCCGCCAACCACGGGACCAAACGCCTATTCCGACGCACTCGAAACCAAGCCGATCCTGTCGGTGACACTTGGCACGGCGACCCCGGCCAACGGCACCAACGTCTACGCCATGGCGGCCGACCGCTATGACATCGACGTCAAGGATTATGTGGTCGAGGGCACCGCGGGCAATGATCTGATCGACACGGACTATAAAGGCGACCCCGAGGGCGACCGGATCGACAACACTGACAATCTCACCGGGACCAACGATGATCTGGTCTTGGCCGGGGCGGGCGACGACACCGTGCGCGCGGGCGCGGGCGACGACACGGTATTCGGCGGCACCGGCAATGACCTGATCGAGGGCGGGACCGGCAATGACAGCCTGCTCGGCGAGGCGGGCAACGACACGCTCGATGGCGGCACCGGGGCCGATACCCTCATCGGCGGCGCGGGCGATGATACCTTCCTCGTCTCGCAAGGCGATCTTGCCGATGGCGGCGAGGGCGACGATACCTTTATCCTCGCCGATCTCGGCGAGGCCAAGACCGGCACCATCACCATCATCGGCGGCGAGGGCGGCGAGACGCGGGGCGACACGCTGGTTCTGACGCCGGACATCAGCAAGTCCGATATCACCTTCACCAATACCGACGACGAGGCAGGCGGCCGTTCCGGCACGTTCAAGTTCAACGACACGGTGGTCAATTTCTCCGAGATCGAGAACATCATCTGTTTCACCCCCGGCGCGCGCATCCTCACCCAATGGGGCGAGCGCCCGGTCGAGAGCCTGCGCTTGGGCGATATGGTGGTGACGCGCGATCACGGCCTGCAACCGCTCCGCTGGATCGGCAAACGCACCGTGCCCGGTCTGAGTGATTTCGCGCCCATTTCCGTCGCCTCCAGCGTAATGGGCGGGCAAGAGGCGCTCTTGGTCTCGCCGCAACACCGGCTGCTCTTCACCGGATATCAGGCCGAATTGCTCTTTGGCGAGAGCGAGGTTCTGATCGCGGCCAAACATATGGTCAACGGCCGCGACGTGACCGTCAGCCCGCGCGACGCCGTGACCTATATCCACATCATGTTCGACCGGCACGAGATCATCTATGCCGACGGCATCGGCACCGAGAGCTTTTATGCCGGGGACATGGCGCTTGGCGCAATCGAGGCTGCGGCGCGCGAAGAGCTGTTCGCGATCTTCCCCGAACTGCGCAGCGCACCGGGCCAGCACCGCAACACCGCGCGCCCCTGCCTGCGGCATCACGAGGCGCAAATTCTGTGTGGATTGGACGAGAGAGACGTCGCCTGAACCGGCTCAGGCAGAGGCGTCAGGCCGAGCGCAGCAGCGGGGTCGCGCGCCCCGCGGCCCAGGCCCGCACCGCCTCGCCAAAGGCACCAAACAGCGGGCGACTGACCGGATCATGCGCGGCATTGTATTCCGGATGCCATTGCACCGAGAGCGTGAATCCCGGCGCGCCATCAATATAGAGCGCCTCGGGCGTGCCATCACAGGCCCAGCCGTCGATCACCACACCGCGCCCCGCGCGCAGGATGCCCTGCCCATGCAGCGTGTTGGTCATCACCTCCTCGGCCCCCATCAGCCGGTGAAACACCCCGCCCGCCGCAAAGCGCACCTTGTGGCGCAGGGCGAATTGTTCGTCCATCGTGCCCTCGGGGGGCATGCGGTGATTGTCGCGCCCCGGCAGATCGCGGATTTCGGGATGCAGCGTGCCGCCCATGGCGACATTCACCTCCTGAAAGCCCCGGCAAATGCCCAGGATCGGCTGCCCCCGCTCGATACAGGCCCGCGCCAGCGGCAGGGTGATCGCATCGCGGGCGCGATCAAAGGCGCCATGCGCCTCGGTCTCGGCCTCGCCATATTCCTCGGGATGCACATTGGGCCGCCCGCCCGTCAGCAGAAAGCCATCGCAGGTCTCCAGCAATTCCGCCACCGAGACATAGCGCGGATCGGCGGGGATGATCAGCGGCATGCAGCCCGCCACATCGGCCACCGCCGAGGAATTGATGGTGCCGCCCGCATGGGTCGGATAGCGGTTTTCGATCTGGTACTGGTTGGCAATCACACCAACAACCGGGCGTTTCATTTTTGTCTTTCCAGATTGCGCCAAATGCTCGCTTATTTGCCTAAAATATAGTGCAAAATGGAACAACAAAACATCAATTCCCGCACATGTTTTCGTGCGATGATGCGAATTTGCCCGAATTTCTTGCAGCAACATTCACTTTTTGGCGGCACCGTGACCGTGTGGGCGGGGGTGCCCCGTCACCGGTCAAACGCATCCCGACCGGCCGGGGCCGTCCCGTCCACACCATCCTTCCTGCGGCTGCGCCGACACCGCTCGCTGCAATGGCGCACCTCGTCCCAGATGCGCGCCCATTTGCGCCGCCATTGCATCGGTCGCCCACAGGTGGCGCAGGTCTTGGCCGGAAGATCGGATTTGCGGGGCGCGCGCGGCATCTAGCGTCTCGCTACAGGCATGTGGCAGAGGAGGCCCCGACCAGCCCGCCGCGCAGCGCCCGTCCGCCGGGTGGGCGCCGCTACAGAAATGGTGGGCAGTTTATGCCTGCCAAATACATCTGCCCTCGCAATGAGGTGAGCCGTCGCAAAAGCGCCCGCCCGGTGGGGCGGACGGGCGCTGCGCGGCGGCGCGTGCCGCGCCTTGATTCCGCGCAAGAAGATTTTGGGCGAACGGCATCCCCCGACAAAATGTTTCAACATCAATAGATTATACATCTACAGATCCAGACTCAATTGCGCCGTCACCGCCTTGGGCTTGGCCCGTCTTGGGCGTTTGCGGCTGGCATGGCGGCTCACGATCCGCATCGTTTCAGCATCCCCGCGATGCGCCCGCCGACAGCCCCAGACCGCCGCGCGCGCAGCCTGCGCAGCCTCAACCGGATCGACAATCGGTGCCGGATAGGCGCGCCCCAGAAGCCGCCCCGCCTCCGGCCACGTCCACGGGCGTTGCAGATACGCATCCGGCACGCCAGCCAGTTCTGGCAACCAACGCCGCGTAAATGCCCCCGTCGGATCTTGATCCACCCCCTGTTTCACCGGGTTGTAGATCCGGATCGTATTCATCC
>JBLRXE010000162.1:0-5753 GCA_047920895.1 Roseovarius sp. | reverse complement strand
CCTCTCCTGCGCTTGAATCTGGAAGCGCGCGGTGCACCCGAACTGGTTGCCAAAAAACTTGCATATATACGATCTTTGATCACCGACGCGGCTTGAAGTCGCAATTAGGACAAAAGATGAACAATCTATCCGGTTGAGTCCGGAGAAGCTATGCGGGACATATATTTGCGGCCAAAAGCTTGCGTGGCCAGCTTCCCTTCCGTCACCCATCCACCATCAAGGGCACTCCCGCACCGCTTGCACAAACCCTGCATTTAAGCGCGAAATGTATTTCGGCTTTGAATTTCAGAACGGCTGGATATCACATAGAAAATGCGCGAGTATTATCGGGCCATCCGGCGCAACAAGATCAGAGGTCCCATTGGGGGCTTGGGCACCTTGACGCTCAAAAACACCTCGAAACTCGGTCAGTTTTCAGCCGCGCAACATCCGGGGCAGCAAGGAATGATCCTTGATGGACAGCGTCTTTTTCCTGGCGTCTAAACTCTTCGGGATCGCCCTTCAGGTCGAGACCTGGCTTGTTTTTGGGCTCCTGGTCGCTGTGCTGGCGGATCTGCGCGGCAGGAAGGTTTTGGCGCGGACAAGCATGATCCTGAGCGCAGGAGTACTGGGGATCATCACAATTTTCCCCTTGGGAGAGATGCTGCTGAAACCGCTCGAGCAGGACTTCCCGCCAAGGGCGGCTCCAGAGCGAATTGACGGGATCATCATTCTGGGGGGTGTCGAAGACCCGCGCGCGACACTCTATTGGGGGCAACCCCAGCTCAATCAGGCGGCGGAACGTCTGACCGGTGCGGCGGCACTCGCGCTCCAGTACCCGCAGGCGCGCGTGGTGTTTTCCGGGGGATCGGGGCGATTGCGCGATATTGGGGCAGGGGTGCGGGATCTGCCCCCTGTGGCCATTGATCTGCTGACAAGCCTCGGGATATCTGCAGAGCGGATCACCTGGGAGGCCGGATCCCGCAATACGGCAGAGAATGCGCGGCTGAGTTTCGAGGTGATCCAGCCGGAGCCAGATGAGCATTGGCTGCTTGTCACTTCGGCCTTTCATATGGGGCGTGCCATGGCAAGTTTTGACGCCGCCGGCTGGCAGGAGATCACGCCTTATCCGGTGGATTTTCGGACGGGCCGGATCAGGGATGGAATGGGCTGGGGGACTGGCCGGCAGGCTGGATATTCTCAATACCGCGCTCAAGGAAAGGGCAGGGCGGTTGGTCTACCGGATTACAGGGCGGTAACCCTCAAAGGGCGCGGGCATTTCTGTTGTCCCGGTTATTCCCAGACATTCATTTCGGCCTGCTCGAGATAGCGGGCAAGAACATTGATGCTTTTCCAGCCGCCCGCGCGCATGATCGCGGCCGTGCCATGACCGGCAGAGAGCAGATCCTGCGCCGCCCCCACCCGCATCGAATGGCCGCTGAACTCTGCAATCTCTTCGGGCGGCAGACCTGCGGCGCGCGCACTTGATTTGATCAGCCGCTTGATTGCCGTGACGCTTAGATGCGTGTTGCGGGGACGGTTATGTGGCAGCGGGCAAAACAGCGGATCGATCTGCGGCCCGCGATGTGCAAGCCAGGTCTCGAGAAGGGCGGCCGAGCGCTTTGAGGAGAACGCAATCCGTCCCTGGCCAAAGGGATCGCTTTTGCTGCGCCGGATCAGGGCCTGCAATGTGCCATCCGCCCGCCAGCTCACATCAGATGTTCTCAGCGCCACCAGCTCGGAGCGACGGGTCAGCAGATCATAGCCCAGAGAGAGCATTGCGCGGTTTCTGATCCCGAGCAGGCTGTCGGGTTGGGCCGCCAGAAACATCTCGAGATAGGGTCTGGTCAGACCTTTGGCCTGTTTGGGCCGGCCGGGTTTGCCCCGGCGGATCTTGCGCATGGCAAGAGTGACATCTTCATGCGCTGTAGGGTCAGCCTGGCCCAGAAGGGCATGGATCTTGCGGATGGAGCAAAGCCTGCGGCGCACAGTCTCGGGGGATTTGGACAGACCCTGATCCTGGATGAAGGCACAGATCATCGACCTGGTCGACGGGAAGGGCTCCATGATGCCGACAGAGTGACACCAGCGCACAAAGGCTGATACATCCGAGAGATAGCAGCGCATGGTGGAAGGGGAGTAGGCGTCAGTGAGGCGATCGAATTCTGCAGGCCAGTGAAATGTCATTGCATGGGCTTCCTTGTTGTCATGCAATCAGCCTATGCTTTTCATAACGCAACCCAAGTGTTCCGCAGCCCGACGCTCGTCACTCCAGCCCGCAAAGCATCACACCACCAGCCCGGACAGGGCTCGGATATATCCGGACAGAGACGATGCAATCGGGCACAAGGGCTGCATGGGCTATAGTCATTTTCCGGAAATCGGCTCGGGGGTGCTGCCTCTTTTCTCCTATAGGAAAAATCTCTAACAAAATGATTTTAAGAGGTATTATGTGAATCACGCCGGATGGAACGCGCCCTCAGAGTTGCATAAATCCGACAATCCGGGCGCGGGCGAGGGTACGCGCCCTTCCTCTGCCCAAGGGCCTCCAGCTGCCCGGATGGGACATCATGCGGCAGCGCGCTTGCAGGGGAGGTTCCCGCGACAGGCACGAGAACCGAGGGCATGATTTATTTCACCTAAATGCCCGGGAAGCCGCTTCCTTCAGGTGGGGGAGGGATAGGCCCGTTTTCTGCCGCCGGCGTCCTCTGGCTCCGGACATAATCCTTGATGATGTCGAGCGGCGCTCCGCCGCAGCTGGCGGCGACCACAGACCCTTCGGGCAAAGTCGCCGGATGTCCGCGCGGTCGCGCAGCAGGAGCCGCGCGCCTACCCCTTTCAACGAGTTGACGAGAGTCGAGAGCGCCACTGTCGGCGGGTAGCCCCCTCCCCAACCAGAGCCATCGAAATGGTGCAGGATAACCGCAATAAAGCCATCCGTTTCATCGCAGATGAACACAGAACCGCCTTTCTCTGAATCGCCCTGCCGCTGGAACGATAGGGGCTTGACAGGCTTCAAGACAATACCGTTGCACCCCCCGCATTTTTCCGGTAATTTTTTCCGGAAAGGAGGATGTCATGATCGCAAGTCAGTCCAACACGACCCAATGGCGTAAGCGCCAAGCGGCACTCGGCTTTGTCCGGGTGGAGGTCCAAGTGCGCAAAGAAGATGCCAGCTTAGTGCGAGAGATTGCCAACGCACTTGGTGATCCAGCGCGGCACGATGTCACCCGCGCAATTTTGCGCCAAAAGATCACGCGCTCACCTTCCAAAAGCTTCAAGGCGCTTCTTGCCTCTGCGCCCTTGGAGGGTATCGAGCTTGATCGTCCGAGCGATTTCGGTCGCGAGATTGATTTTTGAGTTACCTGATCGACACCAACGTCATCTCTGAACTCCGCAAAGGTGACCGATGCGACCCTGCGGTCGCCACGTGGTGGGCAAAGGTAGACGAGGATGAACTCTGGACCAGCGCACTCGTTCTAGGCGAAATTCGTAGGGGCATCGAACTTGCAAGGCGTCGGGACCCACAAAAAGCAAAAGCTTTAGAAGCGTGGTTGGAAGAAGTTATCTCCGGATTTGGCGACCGCGTTCTGCATGTAGACGCGCAAGTGGCCGATGAATGGGGACGGATGAATGCTATTCGTCCGCTTCCTGTCATCGATGCCTTAGTTGCCGCCACCGCGAGAGCCAATGGTCTCATTTTTGTTACTCGAAACGGAACGGATGTGCAGGGCGTTGGCGTCGACATCCTGAATCCGTTCGAAGACTGAGGAAGTACGACGTCATTACCATGCTATGCACGCGTCTCGCTGTGGGCGCCAATTGCGAACTTCAGCCTGCCAAGCCAAGCTGCGAAGGTTTCCTCGGAAACCACGCCAGAGGCCAAGTCCTCCATCGCCCTGACACCGTCGAGAGGATCCGGGCGCAGGACGAAGCCATTCAAACGCAGAAACGTGGCGGAGGTCACAAAGGCCGTTCGCTTGTTGCCGTCAACAAAGGCATGCGTCTTCGCAATCCCAAACGCATAAGCCGCGGCAATTTCCTCAAGGCTCGGCTCTCCATAGGCAGCCTTGTTGCGGGGACGCTCTATCGCTGCCTCGAGAAGTTGGATGTCGCGCATGCCTGACGCACCGCCGTGGCGCGCAATCTGGCGATCATGGATGATCAGAACCGCCTGCAGCGGCACCCACACCGGCTCACTCACGCAAGCGCCTGCAGCATGTCACGGTTTTCGTCCATGACGACCTGCGCTGCAGCGAGAGCCGCAGCTAGTTCAGGATTCTGTAGCATGATTTTCAGGCTGCCATCGTCGCCGCGCACCAGGTAGACTGTGTCCCCTTCACGGGCATCGAGTGCTGCGAGCATTTCCGCTGACAGCGTAACCACGGCTGAGTTGCCGACTTTGCGGATGCGAGTTTCGAACATGACGGGCGCCCTCGTGAATACGTCAGTATATACGGAATTTGAGCGATGGATGCAAGGTCAGGCGCCGCGCCAAACCAGCACGGCGCCCAGCATCACACCGTCTGCTCAATCACAAACTCCAGCAACTGCTTGCGCTGCACAACCAGCGCCGTACAGAGCGCGTCGCACCACATGTCAGCCTGCTAGCGGCTCAGTGCCGCGATCAAGAAGATCAAGGTAGTCGGAATATGCATAAATCCGGTCACGCTGCCTGCCGGTCGTCTCCCGCACGATTTGCAGCGCAACAAGCCTCTCAAGTGCCGCTCATTCAAACATGATCATTTTTCATCATAAATGATGTTTTTGAATCATGATCCCGGGGAGCTGCTGCCCGGTCTTCCGCTCTCATGCCTTCAAACGCCCGCCATGAGCACATCAATCGCCCGCGTGACCTGATCCCCTTGGTCGGCAATGTTTCCCGTCCTACGCAAACTCGCGCGGCGCACAGCCGCAATTAATCGCGTTGCCAGAACGAACCTGCGGCCGGCGCAAACGATCTCGGGATTGAGTAGCCGAACAGCAGGGTAGTCAGACAAAAGAGGAATCACGACGACCGCAGGATCTGGCGGCAACAGGTCACTTTCGACCACGACCATTGGGATACCGTTGTATTCCGCAACATCAAAACGCGCTAGCTGGTCCAAGATGAGCGTCCCGGTCCAGCAATTATTTCTGCGAGAGGATGCCCATTCTGCTCGTGCCAACTCGCTTGCGCTGCGAATGCATCGGCATTCTCTTCGAGCCAACGCTGCTGCCGAGCTTTTGCGATTGCTTTTACAAGGGCCGCCTCGGCAACAGCTGATACGTTGATTTCCAGCTCCTTCGCGCTGTCCAGCGCAGCTGCATCAAGCGTGAGAGACGTCTTTCTTTTGGCAACAGCTGTCATGGTGGTGCACTCCGATATTATACCGCAAAGATATACCGCATAAATGTATGGCGCAAGCTCTGTAACAAGCAGCCACTGTAGCTGCTACATCTGGGCTATTCGAGGCACCGCGCCAGCCCAGCACGGCACCCAATATTGTGACAGTGGCATGATCCCATGGCTGATGATCGCCGAGCTGGTCAGCAGGAAGGGAAGTTTGCGCGATCTGGTAGCAGAGCGCAGGGCCGCCTTTCCCTCTTCGGGAGAGATCAACTTTACAGTGACAGATGTACCCTTGGCCATTGCGCGGATACGATACACTTTCGAGCCGGATGCGGTTGCGCTGGATGAGACCGACGGGTTAAGTCTGGATATGGGGGAGTGGCGGTTCAATCTGCGCCGCTCGAATACAGAACCCCTCCTGCGCTTGAACCTGGAAGCGCGC
>JBLRXE010000161.1:0-5763 GCA_047920895.1 Roseovarius sp. | reverse complement strand
CTCGGGTCAGGCCCGAGGATGACGGGAGGGGGAGGATCAGGGGAGGCTCTGGTGCCAGCGGCTTTCGAGTTTTTCGATGGCGGCGATCCGCTCGGCGGTCTTGGGGTGGCTGAGCAACCACGCGGGCATTGTGCCGCCCGCGCCAGTGGTCAGCGCCTCGAGTTTTTCGAACAGCGATTTCTGCGGCGCGGTGCCGATGCCGGCCTTGGTCAGCAGGGCGGCGGCATAGGCGTCAGCCTCGTATTCGTCGCCGCGAGAGAGGCGGGCGGCGAGAAGCGTGGTCAGGCCGTTGGCGATCCATATGCCGAGACCGGGTATGAAGCGCGACAGGATCATGGCAAGCGCGGTGCGCAGGGCGTTCTGCCCGGAGAAGTCGATCATCCGGCGGCGGGAATGGCCCAAGGCGACATGGCCCAGCTCATGCGCGATGACCGAGGCCATTTCTTCGGCCGACACCTCGCCGGTCTGGAACTTGCGATAGAAGCCACGGGTGATGAAGATGCGCCCGTCGGGAGCGGCCAGACCGTTCACCGGGTCAATCTCGTAGATATGCACGCGGACGCGCGGCAGGTCGAGCGCGCGGGCGAGACGGTCGGTCATGGATTTGAGTTTTGGGTCAGCCAATTCGGTCGATTGCGCATCCAACTCACGCGAGGTGCGCCAGACCGAGAAGCGATACATGGCGAGTGCGTAGAGGATGGCAAGCAGGATCGGGGTGAATTTCAACATGAGGGGAATATGGGGCGGGTCAGGGGGGCTGACAAGCGGGGTGTGAGGGGATTGGGTGTTCGCAGACTTCACCATCAAGCGATGAGCCGCGCGGCGGCGCGTGCCGCGCCTTGTTTCGCGCGGGGTTTCCGTGCAAGGCACAGGCGAAAGCCATCCTTTTCCCGGTGGACGCCGCTTGCCCCCTCGCATAAGTCTGGGGCCGATTGCCCAAGACCGGAGCGCGCGCCATGATCCCGCAGGTTTACTTGATCCTGTTCCTTGCCATTCTTGCCGAAACCGCAGGCACAACGGCGTTGCAGGCAAGCCAGCAATTCACCCGCTTCTGGCCCTCGGTTCTGGTGGTCATTGCCTATGGAATCAGCTTTTACCTGCTTGCGCAGACGCTCAAGGTGATGCCCGTGGGGGTGGTCTATGCGATCTGGTCGGGGCTGGGGATCGTGTTTATCGCCTGTATCGGCTATGTCATATTTGGCCAGAAGCTCGATCTGCCCGCCATCATCGGCACGGGCATGATCCTTGCGGGGATCGTTGTCATTCAGCTATTCTCGCGCACAGCGCCGCATTGACCGCGCAGGCCGGGCGGCAAAGGGGCTGGTCAGCACCGCCCCTTGCCGTTATGGCACCGCCGCAAGACAGGATGAGGGCGCCCATGACCGAGACCATCACCGAGCGTTGCGAGGCCAAGGGGCTGCGCATGACCGATCAGCGCCGCACGATTGCGTCGGTGCTGGAAGGGTCGGATGATCACCCGGACGTCGAGGAGCTCTATGCCCGCGCCTCGGGGCGTGATCCGCGGATTTCGATTGCCACTGTTTACCGAACCGTCAAGCTGTTCGAGGAGGCGGGGATTCTCGACAAGCTGGAGTTTGGCGACGGGCGTGCGCGCTATGAAGATGCCGAGCGCGACCATCACGATCATCTCATCGACATGAATTCGGGTGAGGTGATCGAATTTGTCGATCCCGAGATCGAGGCGCTACAGGACAGGATCGCGGAAAAGCTGGGGTATCGTCTGATCGGGCATCGGCTCGAACTCTATGGCGTGCCGATCAAATCCGGTGAGTGACGCGGGCGGGACGGCTGCCGCGCGGGTGATGCGGCTGGCGATTGGCAGCGTTGTCGTCGGCCTCTTGGTGCTGGCGCTCAAGGCGCTGGCCTGGGCGCTGACGGGGTCGCTGGCGCTGATGTCGGATGCGCTGGAGAGTTTGGTCAATCTGGCCACGGCGCTGGCGGTGATTGTGGCGCTCAAGGTGGCGCGGCGGCCTGCGGATGACAATCACCCCTTTGGGCATCACAAGGCGGAGTTCTTTTCAGCGGTGCTGGAGGGGGTCTTGATCGTCATTGCGGCGCTTTTCATCCTGCGCGAGGCCTATGCCGGATTTCAGGCCCCGCGCGCGATGGAAGAACCGTTTCTGGGCATGGCGATCAATATGGCGGCGGGGGTGATCAATGCGCTCTGGGCGTTTGCGCTGATCCGCAACGGGCGGCGCTATCGCTCGCCCGCGCTGGTGGCGGATGGCAAGCATCTGATGACCGATGTGGTGTCATCGGTGGGCGTGCTGATCGGTGTGGGGTTGGCGCTGGCGACCGGCTGGCTCTGGCTCGATCCGGCGATGGCGGTATTGGTGGCGGTCAATATCCTGTGGTCGGGCAGCATGGTGATCAAGGCGTCGCTGAGCGGGTTGATGGACGAGGCGGTCTCAGAGGCGGAATTGGTCACGATCCGGCAGGTGATCGAGGCCTCGGCCAGTGACGATGCCGCTTTGCAGGCGCATGATCTGCGCACGCGCCATGCCGGGCCTGTGACCTTCATCGAGTTTCATCTGGTGATGCCGGGGGAAACGACGGTCGAGGCGGCGCATGATCTCTGCGACCGGATCGAGGCGGCGTTGATGGCGGCGCTGCCCGGCGCGCGGGTGACGATCCATGTGGAGCCCGAGCACAAGGCCAAGCATAGCGGTCATGTCGTGCTGTCATAGCTCTGCCGCTTTTTTGGGCGGATGATCCGGGCTATCACGGGCGTTCACGGTTGAGAAAGTCTGAGATGGAAAACCTGCGCGGCAGTATTCTGATGGTCCTCTCGATGGGCGGTTTCGCGCTGGAGGATATGTTCATCAAGCGGCTGGCCGATACCCTGCCGGTGGGGCAGATCATCCTGTTGATCGGGGTGGGCGGCGCGCTGATCTTTGGCGCGATCACGCGGGCGCAGGGGCGGCGGCTCTGGTCGCGGGATCTGGTGTCGCGGCCCGTGATCCTGCGCAATTTCGGCGAATTGCTGGGCACGCTGGGGTTTGTGATGGCGATTGCGCTGACGCCGCTGTCGTCGGCCTCGGCCATTTTGCAGGCAACGCCGCTGGCGGTCACGCTGGGGGCGGCGCTCTTTTTGGGTGAGGCGGTGGGCTGGCGGCGGTGGGCGGCGATCCTTGTGGGGTTTTGCGGCGTGCTGATGGTGATCCGGCCGGGGATGGCGGGGTTTGAACCGGCGTCGCTCTTTGCTGTGCTGGCGGTGGTCGGGCTGGCGGCGCGGGATCTGGCGACGCGGGCGGTGCCGCGCACGATCTCATCCATGCAGCTTTCGACCTATGCCTTTGCCACGCTGGTGCCGACGGGGGTGATACTGCTGGCGTTTCACGGCACGCCAGCCGTGCCATCGGCGGTGAACTGGCGTGATCTGGCGCTGGCGCTCTTGTGCGGGGTGTCGGCCTATTACGCCATCGTGGCCGCGATGCGCTTGGGTGATGTGGCGGTGATCACGCCGTTTCGCTATTCCCGGCTGGTGTTCGCGCTGATCATCGGGGTCACGCTGTTTGACGAGCGGCCCGATGTCTGGACGCTGGCGGGGTCAGGGATCATCATCGCCTCGGGCATTTATACGTTCTGGCGCGAACGGCGGTTGGCGCGGCGGATGGCGCTGGCGTGAGTTTCAGCTTGCGGCGGCGGTCAGGTCGTCGATCACCTTGACCCACATCTCAGCGGGCTGGCAGCCGGGCACGGCATGTTGGCCGCTGACGATGAAGGTGGGCACGCCTGAGATGCCCATCTGGCGGAATTGCGCGTCGCGGGCGCGGATGGCGTCGCGGTCGGCCTCGGTAGCCAAGAGGCGCTGGATCATCGCGCCATCCAAGCTGAGGCTGTCGGCGAGATCGGCCAGAACCTCATGGTCGCCAATGTCGCGGCCGTCGTTGAAATAGGCCTGAAAGAGCGCCATGGCCATGCGGTCCTGACAGCCTTCGATGCCCGCCCAATGCAAGAGGCGGTGCGCGTCGAGCGTATTGGGCGTGCGTTTGATGGTGGCGAAATCAATCGTCAGCCCCGCCGCCTCGGCGCGCTCGAGCACCGGGGCGTAGGCGCGGATCGCGCCCTCTTTGCCGCCGAACTTGGTTTCGAGGTAGGCGCGCCGGTCCATGCCGCCTTCGGGCATGTCGGGGTTGAGCTGGAACGGGTGCCATTCGATCTCGAACGGGTGATCGGGGCGGAGCGCCATGGCCTGATCGAGCAGCGTCTTGCCGATGTAGCACCAAGGGCAGATCGGGTCGGAGATGATGTCAAGCTTGACCATGGAGGCCCTCATGGATCGGCCGCAGAGCGCGGCGCAGGATTTTGCCATTGGCCCCGGTGGGAAGGGCCGCGATGTGGTGATAGGCGCGCGGGGCCTTGTAGCCCGCGAGCCGTGCCCGCGCGAAGGCGTCGAGCGTGGCGGGGTCGAGTGTCTCAGGCCCAGTATAGAAGGCCATGATGACGCGCGCATCCTCTTTCACCTCTATGTCGGTCACGGCGACGGTTGTGATGCCGGGATGGGTGCTGAGCACGGCCTCGACCTCCATCGGGGAAACGCGGTAGCCGCCTGCGTTCATCATGTCGTCGGCGCGGCCCAGATAGGTGATATGGCCCTCTGCGTCCATCCTCCCCTGATCGCCGGTCAGGAACCAGTCGCCGGTGAATTTCCCGGCCGTGGCCTCGGGCGCGCCGAGATAGCCCAGCATGAGGCCGGGATCAGAGCGGTGCACGGCAATGGTGCCCTCGGTGCCATGGGGCACGGGCACGCCGTCGGCGAGGATGGCCACGCGGCGGCCTGTCTGGGGGCGGCCCAGTGTGCCGGGGGCGGCGGCATGGTCGGGGCTGCCTGAGATGAAGGTCGAACATTCGGACATGCCGTAGGCCTCAAAGACCGGCGTGCCGGTGGCGTCCTGCCAGTGCTGGCGGATGGTGTCCGAGAGTTTTTCGCCCGCCGCCAGCCCGTGCCGCAGATGCGGCAGATCAAGGCGCTGACCGGGGTGCACCAGCTTGCGATAAACGCCGGGGGCGGCGGCAAAGATCGTGGCATCGTGGCGTTTGAGCAGGAGCGGCAATTGTTCGGGCGTGATACCGGGGCCGGGGATCAGGGCGGTGGCGCCCATGGTCCAAGGGTCCATGAGGCCGGTGCCAAGGGTGAAGGTCCAGTTGAAGGCGCCGGCGTGGCAGAGCCGGTCGTCGGGGCGCAGCCCATACCAGCCGTCAAGCATCATCCGCCGCGCCCAGATGGCGCGATGGGCATGGACCACGGCGCGCGGAATACCGGAGGTGCCGGAGGTATAGATGATATAGGCGGGGCGGTCGGGATCGCCCATGTCCCAATCGGCGGGGGGCAGGGCGCGCATCGCCTCAAGGGCGGATTCGTCGAGCGTGGGAATATCTGTGTCGGGACAGGCCACGCCTGCCGCGCGCAGGATGAGTGCGGGTTGTGTGGTTTCGATCATGCCTGCCACCTCGGGTTCTGTCAGTTGGCTCGAGGTGGGGATGGGAATGAGGCCCACGGCAATGGCGCCCAGATAGGCAATCGGAAACTCGACCGTATTGCCCAGACGCATCAGCACCCGGTCGCCGGGTTTCAATCCGGTGCGCAAGAGGCCGGTGCCGGTGCCGCGCACGGCGGCGAGTAGGCGGCCATAGCTCCAGCGGTCGGCCTTGGTCAGGCTGAGGACTGCCAGCGCGATCTTGTCGGGATGCGCCTCGGCCCGGCCCAGGACATGGGCCGCGAGGTTGAAGGGGGTGGGG
>JBLRXE010000160.1:0-5782 GCA_047920895.1 Roseovarius sp. | reverse complement strand
CCACTGACAATGCTCTTGATATGCCTGTTCCGCTGGCCCGCCGGGCGCGCGGTGGGCGGGCCGCCATGCAGGTGCGGCGCGGCACCGGCGCAGGCGCCGGGGTGAACCCGCTGCATGTGCCCTATATCACGCGCGGTATTCCCACCCATGACATCGCGTCAGACGATGGCCTCGATGCGATCATCGCCACCGCCGACCGGATTCTGGCAGAAATCGGCATCGAATTTCGCGAAGACCCCGAGACTGTGCGCCTCTTTCAACAGGCGGGCGGCAAGGCGCGGGAGGTTGGGCCGGAGGCGTGGAATGTGACCTTTGAGCCGGGGCTCATTCGTGGGCTTTTGGCCACCGCCCCGGCGGAATTCACGCAATACGCGCGCAATCCGGCCAAATCCGTGCGCATCGGCGGCAAGTCGATGGTGTTTGCCCCTGCCTATGGCTCGCCCTTCGTGATGGATCTGGACAAGGGGCGGCGCTATGGCACGATCGAGGATTTCCAGAACCTGATCAAGCTGGCGCAATCCTCGCCCTGGCTGCATCACTCGGGCGGCACGATCTGTGAGCCGACGGATATTCCGGTGAACAAGCGGCATCTCGATATGGTTTACGCGCATATGCGCTATTCCGACCGGGCCTTTCTTGGGTCGATCACCGCGCCGGAACGGGCCGAGGACAGTATCGAGATGTGCCGCATTCTCTTTGGTGCGGAGTATGTCGATAGCCATTGCGTGATCATGGGCAATTTCAACTCGACCTCGCCCTTGGTCTGGGATGGGGTCAGCACGCGGGGCATTCGCGCCTATGCCGCGGCCGGTCAGGGTTCCATTCATCTGCCGTTTCTGTTGGGCGGGGCGGTATCGCCGCTGACCATGCCGGGGGCGATTGCGCAATGTCTGGCCGAGAGCATGGTGGGCTGTGCGCTGACGCAACTGGTGCGGCCCGGAGCGCCTGCGATTCTGGGCAGTTTTCTGTCGTCGATGTCGCTGCGCACCGGATCGCCCACGTTCGGCACGCCCGAGCCTGCGCTGGGATCTCTGGTGATGGGGCAAATTGCGCGGCGGCTGAACATGCCCTTGCGCTGCGCGGGCAACTTCAGCACCTCGAAACTGCCGGATGGGCAGGCGATGACGCAGGCGATGATGTCGATGATGTCGGCGGTGAATGGGGGGGCGAATTTCATCCTGCATTCGGCCGGGTTCCTCGATGGGTTGCTGTCGATGTCCTATGAAAAGCTGATGCTGGATATGGATATGTGCGGCGCGCTGCATGCGTGGTTGAAAGGTCTGGAGGTCAACGAGGATACGCTGGCCTTTGAAGCCTTGGCCGAGAAGGGGCCGGGTGAGCATATGTTTGGTTGTGCCCATACGCTGCGGCATTACGAGACCGCCTATTGGGACAGCGGGCTGGACGACAACACCACCTATGAGACATGGTCGGAGGCCGGCGGCGTCGATGCGATGACCCGCGCCAATGGGGCGTGGAAAGAGGTGTTGGCGCATTATGAGGCGCCGCCTATGGACGCCGGGATCGACGGCGCGCTCTGCGAGTTCATCGCGCGGCGCAAGTCCGAGATGGCCGACGCCTGGTATTGAAACGACTTAGACGAAAGGCAACGCCCATGTCGCGTGACCCGCTGCTGCAACCCTATCAGCTCAAGCATCTGACCCTGAAGAACCGGATCATGACCACGAGCCATGAACCGGCCTATCCTGAGGAGGGCATGCCCAAGGCCCGCTACACCGCCTATCACGCCGAGCGTGCCCGCGCGGGCGTGGCATTGGCGATGACCGCGGGATCAGCGGCGGTGTCCAAGGACAGCCCGCCGGTGTTCAACAACGTGCTGGCCTACAAGGACGAGGTGGTGCCCTATATCCGGCAACTGACCGATGCCTGTCATGAGCATGGCTGTGCGGTGATGATCCAGCTTACGCATCTGGGGCGGCGGACTGGCTGGTCCAAGGGGGATTGGCTGCCGTCTGTGTCCTCGACCAAGCACCGGGAACCGGCGCACCGGGCCTTTCCCAAGCTGGCCGAGGATTGGGATATTGCGCGCATCATCAGTGATTTTGCCGATGCCACCGAGCGGATGAAAGAGGGGGGCATGGACGGGATCGAGTTGCAGGTCTACGGCCATCTCCTCGATCAGTTCTGGTCGCCACTGACCAATGATCTGGACGGGCCGTATGGTGGCCAGAGCCTTGAGAGCCGGATGAAGCTGCTGATGGATGTTCTGGCGGCCATTCGCAAGCGGGTTGGGTCAGAGTTCATCGTGGGCTTGCGCTATACGGCGGATGAGGCCGAGGCGGGGGGGATCACGCCCGAAGAGGGCATCGAGATTTCCAAGCATCTGGCGGCATGTGGCATGGTCGATTTTCTCAATGTGATTCGGGGGCGCATCCATACCGATCCGGCGATGACCGATGTGATCCCGGTGCAGGGGATGAAGAACGCGCCTCACTTGGATTTCGCGGGGGCTGTCAGGGCGGCGACGGGGATGCCCACATTCCATGCCGCCAAGATTCCCGATGTGGCCACCGCGCGGCATGCGATCCAAGCGGGGCTCTTGGATATGGTCGGCATGACGCGGGCGCATATGGCGGACCCGCATATTGTGCGCAAGATCATCGAGGGGCGCGAGGCGGATATTCGGCCCTGTGTGGGGGCCACGTTCTGTCTGGACCGGATTTATGCCGCCGGTGAGGCGCTCTGTATCCACAACGCAGCGACGGGCCGCGAATTGACCATGCCGCATGAGATTGCGCCCGCTGAGACGCGCAAGACGGTGGTGATCGTGGGCGCGGGGCCTGCGGGGCTGGAGGCGGCGCGTGTGGCGGCCGAGCGCGGCCATGACGTGACGGTGTTCGAGGCGCAGCCCGATCCGGGCGGGCAAATCCGGTTGACGGCCCTCAATCCCCGGCGTCGCGAGATGATCAGCATCATCGACTGGCGCATGGGGCAATGCGCCGCGCGCGATGTGGTGTTTCATTTCAACACCTTTGCCGAGGCCGAGGATGTGACAGCCCTCAATCCCGATGTGGTGATCGTGGCCACGGGGGGGCTGCCCAACCGCGAGCTTTTCGAGAGCGGCAAGGAGCAGGAATTGGTGGTCACGGCCTGGGACATCATTTCGGGCGATGTGAAGCCGGGGCAGAATGTGCTCATCTATGACGAGAGCGGTGATCATCCGGGGTTGATGGCGGCGGAGGTGGCGGCCAATGCCGGGGCGACGGTCGAGGTGATGACGCCGGATCGGGTGTTCGCACCTGACATCATGGCGATGAATCTGGTGCCTTATATGCGCAGCCTGCAGGATAAGGAAGTGACGTTTACGGTCACGCGGCGCTTGCTTGACGTGACGCGGGAGGGCAATCGGCTGAAGGCCAGGATCGGCACGGATTACAGCGGATTCACGAGCGAGAAGACCTATGATCAGGTGGTGGTCAATTATGGCACGCTGCCGCTTGATGATCTTTATTTCGCGTTGAAACCGCTGTCGCGCAATCTGGGCGAGGTGGATCACGATGCGCTGATTGCGGGGCGTCCGCAGGCGGTGGCGCGAAATTCGGGCGGGTCATTCCAACTCTTTCGGATTGGCGATGCGGTCTCGGCGCGCAATACCCATGCGGCGATTTACGATGCGCTGCGGCTGATGAAGGACATCTGAGGTGCGGCCGGGGTTTCTGGGCACCGGCACCCTTGCAGAGGCGGCGGGCTTGATCGAGGGTCTGGACCGGCTGGCGGGCAAGGCATGAGCGGGTTCGCACATATTTTCCGTCCTGCGGTGCTGGCGGGCCATACGCTGCGCAATCGCGTGGTGTTTGGGGCGCATACGACGAATATGGCCGAGGATGGCCTGCCGGGTGCGCGCCACATCGCCTATTACGAGGAGCGCGCGCGAGGCGGCGCCGCGATGATCGTGGTGGAGCCGATGCCGGTGCATCGCAGCGCCGTTCTGACACGGGGCAATTTCCGGCATTCCAGCGATGCGGTGATCCCCGCCTTTGCCAAGCTGACGCAAGCGGTCAAGCGGCATGGGGCGGTGGTGGTGCAACAGCTCTATCATGTCGGCGCGCATGGCGATCAGGACAATAGCTGGCACGCGGCATGGTCGCCTTCGGGGGGGCCAAGCTGGCATGACAGTGACGGCAGTCACGAGATGAGCGGGGCGGAGATCGAGGAGGTCATAGAGAGCTTTGTTGCGGCGGCGGTGCGGTGTCAAAAGGCGGGGTTCGATGGCGTTGAGGTCTGGGCCGCGTATCACTGTCTGTTGGATCAGTTCTGGACGCCGATGTCGAACACGCGCGACGATGAGTGGGGTGGCAGTCTTGAGAACCGCACACGGTTTTCGCGGGAAATCCTGCAGAGGGTGCGTGCGGCCTGTGGGCCGGGGTTCATCATCGGGCTGTCGGTGAGTGACGGATCGAGCGTGGAGGCGACGCTGGGGCATGTGGCGATGGCCGAGATCGTGGCGTTGCATGATGCGGAACGGCTGATGGATTATGTCACCTGCGGGTCAGGCAGTTATCTGGATTATCATCCCTTGATGCCGACGTTTCTCTATCCTGAAAAGCTGGGGGTTGATCTGGCGGCGCATCTCAAGCGCGTGGTGACACATGCGCTGGTGACTGCGGAGAGCCATATTCGCACGCCCGAGAATGCCGATGCGGTGCTGGGGGCAGGCGAGGCGGATATGGTCTCGATCGTGCGGGGGCAGATCGCCGATCCGCATCTGGTGGCCAAGGCAGAGGCGGGCAGGCCCGAGGATGTGCGGGGCTGCATATCGTGCAATCAGCAATGCTGGGGACGACGGAGCCGGGATTACTGGATTTCCTGCCTGATCAATCCGTCGGTGGGGTGGGAGCATGTGTGGGGCGGGGATCGGTTCAGCGTGGCAGCGCAGGTGCGCGATGTGCTGGTTGTTGGCGCGGGGCCTGCGGGGCTGGAGGCGGCGCGGGTGGCGGCAGGGCGCGGGCACCGGGTGCGCCTGCACGAGGCGGGGCCAGAGATTGGCGGGCAATTTCGGCTGGCGGGGTTGCAGCCGAGGCGGGCGCAGATACTGGATCTGCTGAGCTGGTATGAGCGGCAATTGGCGCAGTTGGGTGTCGAGGTGGTGCGCAACAGCTATCTGGATGCAGGCGAAATGGCCGCGATGGGTGCGGATCAATTGATCCTCGCCACCGGGTCCCTGCCTGCGGGCAGCGGGTTTCAAAAGGCGATCCCGCATGTGGCGGAGTTGCCGGGGATGGATGGCAATGTCTGGCCGGTCGAGGATGTGATGGGACGCGCCGCGCGGCTGGGGCATCGGGTGATCGTGCTGGATGAGGGCGGCAATTGGCGTGGGGGCGGCACCGCCTGGCATCTGGCCGAGACGGGGCATGAGGTGGTGATCGTGACGCCGCAAGCGGTGGTGGGGCGCGAGTTGGAGCGATCCGCCGCCGATGTGCCGCTTAGGCGGCGGCTGGCCGCGCTGGGCGTGCAGTTTCTGACCGAGAGCGCCATCACCGGCTGGCAGAACGGCGGGGCCGAGGTGGTGGACCTCTTGACCGGGGCGCGGTCGCATGTGGCGGCGGATAGTCTGGTGTTGGCCACGACCAATCGGGCGGATGTGAGTTTGCGGCAAGAGCTGGCGGCGCTGGGCATTGCGGCGGTGCTGATTGGCGATGCCCACGCCCCGCGGCTGGCGGCGCAGGCGTTTCACGACGGGCGCAAGACGGCGCTCGGTCTCTGAGGGTCAAGAGCCTTGTAAGGCGGGCAGGGGCGACATACGATCCGGGGGCAGGGGAGG
>JBLRXE010000159.1:0-5784 GCA_047920895.1 Roseovarius sp. | reverse complement strand
CCGAGAGAGGCAGCAGAAAGCGGTGGTCCGGCCCCCAGAGCAGCCGGACCGCGTGAGGGACAATAATGCCCACGAATCCGATTGTGCCGCAGAACGCTACCGCCGCCGCTGTTATGAGCGTCGCCACCACCAGCAGCGTCAGGAAATTTGAAACGATGTGTCGCCACATCAGCGTGGTTTCCCTACAATGAGCGCCGCATTGGTGCCGCCAAAGCCAAAACTGTTGGAGAGCGCCACGTCGATCTTGCGTTCGCGCTTGACGTTGGGCGCCAGATCAAGCGGGGTTTCCACCGCCGGATTGTCCAGATTGATCGTCGGCGGGGCGACCTGATCGCGGATCGCCAGAATGCAAAAGATCGCCTCGACCGCGCCCGCAGCACCCAAGAGATGCCCGATCGAGGATTTCGTCGAACTCATCGTCACATTGGCCGCCGCATCGCCCAAGAGCCGCTCCACCGCCTTCAACTCGATGGTGTCGGCCATGGTCGAGGTGCCATGCGCGTTGACGTAATCAATATCGGTCGCGCTCAGCCCGGCACGGTTCATCGCCGCCTGCATCGCCCGGAACCCGCCATCGCCATTCTCGGCCGGGGCGGTGATGTGATAGGCATCCCCCGACAGACCATAGCCCAGAATTTCCGCGTAGATTTTCGCGCCCCGCGCCTTGGCGTGCTCATATTCCTCCAGCACCACGACGCCCGCGCCCTCGCCCATGACAAACCCGTCGCGGTCCACATCATAGGGGCGGCTTGCGCCCTGCGGATCATCCGCCCGCTTGGTCGAGAGCGCCTTGCAGGCGTTGAACCCGGCAATCCCGATCTCGCAGATCGAGGCTTCGGCCCCGCCCGCCACCATCACATCCGCATCACCCCATTGAATGAGCCGCGCGGCATCGCCAATCGCATGTGCGCCCGTGGCGCAGGCGGTCACGACCGAATGGTTCGGGCCCCTGAACCCGTAGCGAATGCTCACCTGCCCCGAGATCAGATTGATCAGCGCACCGGGGATAAAGAACGGCGACACCCGCCGCACGCCCTTTTCGCGGATGATGCCTGCGGTCTCCTCGATCGAGCGCAGGCCGCCGATGCCCGATCCCAGCATCACGCCGGTGCGCTCGCGCGCGGCCTCATCCTCGGGCATCCAGCCCGAATCCTCGACCGCCTGCTGGGCGGCGGCAATGCCATAGAGGATGAAATCATCGACCTTGCGGCGCTCTTTCGGCTCCATGTATTTATCGGCGTGAAATGTGCCATCGGTGCCATCGCCCAAGGGGATCTGACAGGCGTATTTCGTCACCACATTGACCGGGTCAAAGCGGATGATGGTCCCCGCCCCGGATTTCCCCGCCAAAAGCCGGCTCCAGGTCAGCTCTACCCCATCGGCCAGCGGGGTCACCAGACCCAGACCTGTGACAACGACACGCCGCATGATGCTGCCCTTCTCCTTGTTGCGCTATCGTTGCTCTTAACCCGGCTTGACCCCAAGGAGCAAGAGCATCGCACCGTCACGCAAAACGCCACCCGTCAGACCCCGCAAGCCGTCTCGAAAACCTCCGGGCGCAGACTCCGGACCGCGCCGGTTGATACCGATCAAGGCGCGCGGACCGAAATTATCTTTGATAGTATGAATCACGGCATCTTTCCCAGCAAGGAGACGACTCATGCGCGCGACATTCTCGATGGTGATATTGACAAGCCTCGCCCTGACACTCCCCGCACAGGCACAGGACATCCGCGCCGGAACCCAGACCTATGAACGCTATTGCGCCGCCTGCCATGGGATTGACGGCACCGGCACTGGCCCGATGCGGGCGGTGCTGACCCTGCATCCCACCGACCTGACCGCGCTCAAGGCCAAAAACAACGGCCATTTCCCGGTCGAGCGGGTTGTGCGCCGGATCGACGGGCGCGATCCGCTGGTCTCGCACGGCAGCCCGATGCCGATCTACGGGGCCTTCTTCGAGGACCGCGACGTCGGCCTCAGGACCGAGCGTGGCCAGACCATCCTGACCAGCCAGCCGGTTGTCGATCTGGTGGCCTATCTCGAAACGCTGCAAAAGCCCTGATGGCTTGACGCAAGGATAGCGGGGGCTAATTCCGGCCTATCGAAAGGTCCGCCATGCGCCCCCTGATCCTGTCCTTGATCCTCCTGCTTGGTCTCGCCGCGCCGCTGCGCGCCGATGAAGGCGCGCGCGCCGTGATTTCGGCACAGATCGCGGCCTTTCTGGCGCAGGACGTGACCCGCGCCTATTCCTATGCCAGCCCCTTCATCCAGTAGAAATTCGCCACACCCGAGCAATTCGGTGCCATGGTGCGCGATGGCTATCCGATGGTCTGGCGCCCCTCGGATGTGACCTTTCTCGACATGCGCGAGATTGCCGGGCGGCTCTGGCAGGGGGTGCGCGTCGTGGATGCGGCGGGGGCAGGCTGGATCGTGGATTACGAGATGATCGCGACGCCTGAGGGCTGGCGCATCAACGGCGTGACAGTGCGCCCCGTCCCCGACGCCAGCGTCTGACTCCACGCGCCGCCTTGACCGCAGAGGCGCGCCCGCTTACCTCACCGGCCTGACCCTGTTCTATCCCCGAGGCCGTCCATGCCCTATTATCGCCCCATCCCCCGCACCGATCCCGCACGCCCCGCCGGTGCCCTGACCCTTGCAGGCGGCTGGTGCTGGTTCGATACGGTCGAGGTGCTGGACCGTAACGCCCCCTCCTATCTCATGCCTGCCTCTGACCTGCCAACCAAGGCGCTGCATAACCTCACCACGCCCCGCGCGCCGGTGGCCACGCTCGATATGGCCGCGCCGCAGATCATGGGCATCCTCAACGTCACCCCCGACAGCTTTTCCGACGGCGGTCAGCATTTTGACCCCGAGGTGGCGCTTGCCCATGCCCGTCAGATGGCCGCCGACGGGGCCGCAATTCTGGACGTGGGTGGCGAATCCACCCGCCCCGGTGCCGCCCCCGTGCCGATCGAGGATGAAATCGCCCGCACCGCCCCGATCATCTCGGCCCTGCGCGCAGGCATCCCCACGCCCATTTCCATCGACACCCGCAAGGCACCCGTGGCGCAGGCCGCCCATGCGGCGGGGGCCAATCTGATCAACGATGTGGCGGGCTTTACCTATGACCCCGCCCTTGGCCCCTATGCTGCCACCCATGCCCTGCCGGTCTGCGTGATGCACGCCCAAGGCTCGCCCGAAACCATGCAGCAAGACCCGCGTTACGATCATGTGCTGCTCGATGTCTACGACTGGCTCGCTGCGCGGATCGAGGCGCTTGTCGCGCTTGGCATCCCGCGCGCGCGCATCGTCACCGACCCCGGCATCGGCTTTGGCAAGACTGTCGCGCATAACCTCACCCTCCTGCAAAACCTCTCGCTCTTTCACGGCCTCGGCTGTCCTGTCCTGCTTGGGGCCTCGCGCAAGCGCTTCATCGGCGACATCAGCCGCACGCCCGTGGCCGCCGACCGTATCCCCGGCTCGCTCGCCGTGGCCTTGGGCGGCGTGGCGCAGGGGGTGCAGATCCTGCGCGTGCATGACGTGGCTGAAACCCGTGCTGCTCTCGACCTCTGGCAGGCAACCCTTGCTGCGCCGCGATCCTAGGCTTGTCGAAACCGGTGTTTAGATCGTGACTTGTCCACAGATTGCGGCCAGTTTCTTATCAAATCCTGATCGGACCGCGCGTTGGGGCAGGGACCTTACAAAATCCGGGGGGATTTCGTAAGCTTTGTAAGGGTCATCTTGCGCCAAACACCCGACGCAGCGCCCCCCATTGGCTCAGGCCGACACCGACCAGAATCAGCGTCATGGCGGCCAGCAAACTCGGCGGCAACGCCTCCGAGAGCACGAGCGCGCCAAGGATCACCGACCAGACCGGCACCATGTAATTGACAAGGCTGAAAAAACTCGGCCCCGCCTCGCGATTGACCTGCACCAGCAGGATTTGCGCCACGCCGGTGGGCAGGATGCCCAGATAGAGAAGGGCCAATAAACTATTTGTATTCAGCGCACTAGGCCAATCCTCGACCGCTATCGCCACGGGCACAATGATCCCCGCCGCCAGCGTCAGGATGAGGGCGGACAGCGACAAACGGTCCACTTCCGGCGTCAATCGCGCAGCAATCGAGCCGATGGCATAGCCCCCCGCCGCCCCGAGGCAGGCCAATCTTGCCAAGGATTCCAGATCCTTGCCGGTCGAAGTGAAGGCTCCCGGCCCGATCAAGACCACGACCCCCACCGTCCCAAGGACAAACCCCACCAACCGCCGCAAACTCATCCGCTCTCCGGGGACCAGAAAATGCGCCAAGGGCAGGATCAAGAGCGGCACCGCCGCCATGCAGACCCCGGCAAAACCAGAGGCTACGGATTGCTGCGCCCATGACAAGAGGATGAAGGGAAAAACGTTTGAAAACAATGCCATGATAAAAGAGAATTGCCAGATGCGGACGCCGCTTGCACCGCGCAAAGGTGGTAATTTCCGCCCTTTCAGCCGCAGCAGGCAGAGCAGAAATCCCGCCCCCAACACGATCCGCACCGCCGCCACGAAAAACGGCCCCGCCCCGGTCAACGCGACCGACACGAACATGAAGGACGCCCCCCAGATCACGCCCAAAGCGCCGATCCTTAGCCAGTTGAGGGCGGAAATCTCTTGCATATGTGCATCCTTCAGACACGAAAGGGCACCCGCATGGGATGCCCTTTCGCATTATATTTCAGTGACTTCAGTTCTTGTCCTGATCCACCAGTTTGCCCGCCGAGATCCACGGCATCATGGCGCGCAGCTTCTTGCCCACTTCCTCGATCTGATGGGCGTCGTTCATCCGGCGCGTGCCCTTGAAGAAGGGCTGGCCGACGGCGTTTTCCGTCATGAAGTCCCGCACGAATTTGCCGGTCTGGATGTCGCGCAGGATCGCCTTCATCTCTTTCTTGGTCTGCTCGTAGGGCAGCACGCGGGGCCCGCTGACATATTCGCCATATTCGGCCGTGTTCGAGATCGAATAGTTCATGTTGGCGATACCGCCCTCATAGATCAGATCGACGATCAGCTTCACCTCGTGCAAGCACTCAAAGTAAGCCATTTCAGGGGCATAGCCCGCCTCGACCAGTGTCTCGAAGCCCATGCGGATCAGTTCCACAAGGCCACCACAGAGCACCGCCTGCTCGCCGAAGAGGTCGGTTTCGCACTCTTCACGGAAGTTGGTCTCGATGATCCCCGAGCGACCGCCACCAATGGCCGAGCAGTAGGAAAGCCCGATTTCCAGCGCCTTGCCAGAGGCATCGTTGTTGACTGCCACAAGGCAGGGCACGCCGCCGCCCTTGACATATTCACCGCGCACCGTGTGGCCGGGGCCCTTGGGGGCCATCATGATGACGTCCACGCCCTCTTTCGGCTCGATCAGGCCGAAATGGATGTTGAGACCATGGGCAAAGGCAATCGCCGCACCGGGACGAATGTTGTCATGCACATATTTGCGATAGGTTTCGCCCTGCAATTCGTCGGGCATGGTGAACATCATCAGGTCGCACCAGGCCGCCGCCTCGGCGATGCCCATGACCTTGAGGCCCTCTGCCTCGGCCTTCTTGGCCGATTTCGACCCTTCGCGCAGCGCGACAACAAGGTTTTTTGCCCCTGAATCCCGCAGGTTAAGCGCATGGGCATGGCCCTGGCTGCCATAGCCCAGAATGGCGACCTTCTTGTCCTTGATCAGGTTGATGTCGCAGTCACGATCGTAATAGACGCGCATGGCGTTCTCCTCTTTGGTTTGATGGGGGCATCATAGG
>JBLRXE010000158.1:0-5796 GCA_047920895.1 Roseovarius sp. | reverse complement strand
CCTGCATGGCCATGTGTTTCAGGTGGTCGGCATCGGCGGTCAGGGCATCGGCGCGCCCCGGCGCATCAACGGTGCCACGCGCGACACGGTGCATGTTCCGCCGATGTCGATGGTCACGGTCGCCTTTGATGCGGGCGAAGCGGCGCGCTGGATGCTGCACTGCCACCACATGCCGCATCTGATCACCGGCATGATGACCGAACTGGTCGTTACGGCCTGAGGCCGACCGCAGCGGCAACCATGCCGCTGCGGTTTTGCCCACCTATGGCGCGTCCCGACGGATCCGGGCGCGGGCGCCGCGAAAACAGGAGCATTTCAATGAACAGACCGAGGCTGCGCGTCATTCTGGTCTTCGTCATCGCCGTGACCGGGGTCATCGCGTGGAACCGCTGGGGCGACCGGGATGCAACCACGATCCCCGGTGCCGGCCTGCCTGATCTGTCACCCCAGCTTGCCCCGGCTCCGATGGTCGCGGTCGCCATCCCGGCCAGCTTCAGCGCGACAGAGGCCGCGGGCGAACGCGCCTTTGCGACCCTCTGTGCGGTCTGCCACGGGGAAAATGCGGCGGGTCGGAACACAATCGCCCCGCCGCTGGTGCACCGCCTCTATCACCCGGGCCACCATGGCGATGCCGCCTTTCAGATTGCGGTTCAGAATGGCGTTCGCGCGCATCACTGGCGCTTTGGCAACATGCCCCCGATCGCCGGCGTCACGCGCGCCGAGGTCGAAACCATCATCGCCTATGTTCGCGCGCTCCAGCGTGCGAACGGGATCGAGTGAGCGCAAAACCCGTTCCCGGATGGTGGCGGCCCTCACAACGGCTGGTGGAAACCAACGGTGCCCCCCAAGCGCCCCCACAAATCATACTCTCCGGCCTCATCGACCACGACCGTGACAATATCGCCCACGGCGATCCCCTCCGTGCCCTCGTCAATAAACAGGTTCCCGTCGATCTCGGGCGCGTCGGCCTTGGTGCGGCAGGTGGCGATGCCGTCCGCGTCGATCTCGTCCACGATCACCTCCATCCGCTGACCGACCTTGGCCGCCAGTTTGGCCTCGGAAATCGCCTGCGCCTTTTCCATGAACCGATCCCAGCGCTCTTGCTTGACCTCGGCCGCCACATGATCCGGCAGGGCGTTTGACCGGGCCCCGGCGACATTCTCATATTGAAAACACCCCACCCGGTCCAACTGCGCCTCGTCCAGCCAATCCAAGAGCGTCTGAAACTCCGCCTCGGTCTCGCCGGGATAGCCCACGATAAAGGTCGAGCGCAGGGCGATCTCGGGGCAATCCCGCCGCCATGCCGCGATCTCGTCCAATGTCTTGGCCGCCGCCGCAGGCCGCGCCATGCGCCGCAGCACCTCGGGATGGGCATGCTGGAACGGAATATCCAAATACGGCAGCACCAGCCCTTCAGCCATCAACGGAATGAGATCGCGCACATGCGGATAGGGATAGACATAATGCAACCGCACCCAAGCGCCCAGAGATCCCAGATCCCGCGCCAGATCGGTGATGTGTGCGCGGTGACCGCGCTCTTCGGCATGGCGGATATCGACGCCATAGGCCGAAGTATCCTGAGAGATCACCAGCAATTCCTTGACGCCGCTTTCCACCAGCCTGGCCGCCTCGCGGATCACCGCATGGGCCGGGCGGCTCTGCAACTTGCCGCGCATGTCGGGGATGATGCAGAACTTGCACTTGTGATTGCAGCCCTCGGAAATCTTGAGATAGCTGTAATGGCGCGGTGTGAGACTCACGCCAGAGGCGGGCAAGAGATCAATGAACGGATCAGGGCTGGGCGGCACCGCCAGATGCACGGCATCCAGCACCTGCTCGTATTGATGCGGGCCGGTGACGGCCAGAATACGCGGGTGATGCTCGCGGATGTACTCCGGCTCCGCCCCCAGACATCCGGTGACAATCACCCGCCCGTTTTCCGTCAACGCCTCGCCAATCGCCTCAAGGCTCTCGGCCTTGGCGCTGTCGAGAAAACCGCAGGTGTTGACGATCACGGCATCGGCCCCGGCATAGTCCGCGGAAATCCCATAACCCTCGGCGCGCAACCGCGTCAAAATCCGCTCACTGTCCACCAGCGCCTTGGGGCAGCCAAGGCTGACCATGCCGATGGTCGGCTGGCCCGCGCGGGGCGTGTCGGTCAGACGCGCAGGCGGCGCGAGATCGGGGCGGAGGTTGGGCGGGTTCTGGGACATGGGCGCGATATACTCTGCCCCCGCCCCCCCGCCTAGTCCAAAAGCGGTTGCCCCGCCCCATGCCACACGCCTAGACTGTGCCCGAATGGAGCAGGCAAAGGGGGCGATGCCATGCGCTGGATCTTTCGTGCGTTGGGGCTGGTCATGGTCATGGCGGCCATCATCCTTGGCGGGCTGTTCCTGTTGCCCGGCGAGCGGATCGCGCGCATCGCCGCCGAACAGATTTCCAAGGCGACGGGGCGCACCGTCACGATGTCCGGCGACACCAAGATCAGTTTTTATCCCATTCTCGGCGTGTCCACCGGGGCGGTCGAGATTGCCAATGCCGATTGGTCCGACGCTGGCCCGATGCTGCGCGCCGACAGTCTCAAGATCGGGGTGGAGCCGAAGGCGCTCTTTGGCGGCGATATCCGCATCACCGGGCTGGAGGCGGTGAACCCCGAGATTCGGCTGGAGCGCGCCCGCGACGGGCGGGTGAATTGGGAGTTGGGGGTTGAGGGCGTGGCGCCGTCGGGCCAATCGGATGGCGCCCTTGCCACCTCGAACCGGCTCGCGCTCACGCTCGACCGGGCGCTCATCACCAGCGCCAGCCTCAGCTATACCGATCACGCCACCGGCACGGTGCAGGCGTTCCGCAACATGGATTTCGATCTGCGCTGGCCCGATTACGACGGCACCGCAACCTTTGAGGCCGTGCTGCGTCAGGGCACGGCACCCGTGACCCTCTCAGGCCATCTCGATCAGGTCGGGCAATTCATCGACGGGGCGGTCACGGCCCTCTCGGCGCGGCTATCGGGACCGGGGGGCAGCGTGGCCTTTGCCGGGCGCGGCGGGGCGCAACCGCAACTGCAAGGGCGGCTCGACATCGACCTTGGCGATACTGATGCCTTTCTGGCGGGGCTGGGACTTGACCGGCTGGAGTTGCCGCGCGGCTTTGGCGCCAGCGTCAAGGGCGGCACCGACCTCACGCTCACCGACGCCCTGCACCTCTCGCTGCGCAACCTCGCGCTCAATCTGGGGGGCAATGCCATTGCCGGGGCGGCCGATATTGCGCTTGCAGGTGCGGTGCCGCGCATCAACGCGCAGATCAACGCGGGCGCGCTTGACCTCTCGCACTTTGCAGGGGCCGACAGCAACGGCACGGCCAGCGCCGACAGTGGCTGGTCCAAGAGCGCGATTGACGCCAGCGCCCTTGGCCTTGCCAATGGGGAAATCGCCCTTGTCGCTGACAGCATCAATCTGGGCGATCTGAAACTGGGCAAGACCCGCAGCCTGATGACACTGGATAACTCCCGCGCCGTGTTCGAGCTGCGCGAATTGCGCGCCTATGACGGGCTGATCACCGGGCAATTCGTCGCCAACAACCGCTCTGGCCTCTCGGTCGGGGGCAATCTCAAGGTGAGCGATCTGAACCTCGAACGCTTTCTGACCGATGCGGCGGGCATCACCCGCTTTGCCGCCGCAGGCAGCGGCGAGGTGGAGTTTCTGGGCGTGGGCAATTCGGTGGATGCGATCATGCGCTCGCTCTCGGGCAAGGGGGCGTTGCGCACCGGGCGCGGGGTGATTTCCGGCTTTGACCTCGACCGGCTGATGCGCGCGGGCGATGTGACGGGGGGCACCACGATCTTTGACGCGATGACCGCCTCCTTTGCCATCGACAAGGGCAATCTGCTCAATCAGGATCTCGCCATGCGCCTGCCGCTCGCCCGCGCCTCGGGCAAGGGGCGCGTGGGGCTGGGCGCGCGCGACATCGACTATCTCTTTACCCCCGTTTTGCTTGAGGGCGAGAATTCGCGTGGCCTTGCCATCCCGGTGCGGATCGAGGGGCCATGGGCCAACCCCCGCATCACCCCCGATCTGGAAAAGGCGGTGCGCATGAACCTCAAGGCTGAGCGCGACAAGCTGGAACAGGACGCCAAGGACCGGCTGGAACGCGAGGTGAAGGAACGGTTGAACGTCGCCCCGAAAGAGGGCCAGAACCTCGACGATGCCCTGCGCCAAAAGATCGAGGACAAGGCGGCGCGCAAACTGCGCAAGCTTTTCGAGTGAGGCGCGCGCGGAATTTGAGTATTTTTGGAACGATGAAAGGGGGGCCGTGCCCATGAACGAGGTCAAGGCGCAATATGAGGCCTATCCCTATCCCGCCCGCGATCCGGCGGACGAGGCCAAGCGCCTCATCACCGGCTCACCCTCGCATGTGCTGGAAATTGACCATTTCCTGTTTCAAGGGCGGCGCGACTGGACCAAACCGCTGCGCGCGCTCATTGCGGGCGGCGGCACCGGCGACGGGCTGATCCAACTGGCGCAGCAGATGCAGGATGCGGGGCGCGAGGCCGAGATCACCTATCTCGACCTCTCCACCGCCTCGCGCGCCATTGCCGAAGAGCGCGCCCGCCTGCGCGGCCTGAGCGGCATCCACTTTGTCACCGGCAGCCTGATGGACGCGGCCACGCTCGGGCAATTCGACTATATCGACTGCTGCGGCGTGCTGCATCACCTGCCTGACCCGGCGGCGGGCTTTGCCGCGCTCTTGGCGGCGCTCGCGCCCGGTGGCGGCATGGGATTCATGGTCTATGCCCCCTATGGGCGCGCCGGGGTCTATCCGCTGCAAGAGGCGTTTGGCGCGCTCTACGCGGGCCTGTCCCCCGAGGCGCGGCTCAGGGCCGCCAAAGCGGTGGTGGCCGCCCTGCCCGAAGGCCATCCGTTCAGATCCAACCCCAATCTTGGCGATCACAAGGACAGCGATGCGGGATTTTACGACCTGCTCCTGCACTCACAGGACCGCGCCTTTGATGTGACAACGCTTGTGCAGACGCTTGATCAAACCGGCTGGGCACTCTCGGGTTTTGCCCTGCCGGTGCTCTATGATCTGGGCCGGATCACCGCCGCGCCCGATCACCTGAGCGCGACTGCGCGCATGGCGCTGGCCGAGAAACTGCGTGGCACGATCAAGACGCATGTGGGCTATGCCACCCGCGCGACCGAGGCACGCGCCCCCGCCACGGGGCGCGACCGGGGTCTGATACCCCATCTCAAGGGGCTGCGCGCGCCGGACCTTGCCCGCGCCATTGCGAGCGGCCAGACGCCCAAACTGCGATTCAACGGGATCGAGGCGCGGCTCAGCCTGCCGAAGGCGACCGCGCCCCTGCTTGCCGCCATCGACGGGCGGCGCAGCCTGAGCGCGATTGCGCAGGCCACCGGCACCGATCCCATCGCGTTTGGCAGCCTCTGGGCCGGGATCGAGCGCGATTTGGGCGATCACGGTCTGCTGCTCTATTCCGGCATCCTGCGGGCATGAAAAAGCCGCCGCCCGGACCCAACCGGACGGCGGTTTAATTCTCGATGCGACCCGGCTCAGGCGGCCAGTGCGCCCTTGGCCTGATCCACGATGGCGCCGAAGGCGGCGGGTTCGTGCACGGCCAGATCGGCCAGAACCTTGCGATCCACCTCGACCCCGGCCAGTGCCAGACCGTTGATAAAGCGCGAGTAGGTCAACGATTCATCGTGGGCGCGCACCGCCGCGTTGATCCGCTGAATCCACAGAGCGCGGAAATTGCGCTTGCGGTTCTTGCGGTCGCGGGTC
>JBLRXE010000157.1:0-5853 GCA_047920895.1 Roseovarius sp. | reverse complement strand
GGCGTATCCGCGATCTTGTCCGCATGGTGCCGGTTGCCTTGGCCGGTTTCCTTGTCGTGCCTTCATGGGCTGCGCCGGTTGTGGCGCAAGAGGTGGCGTTTCAGCAGGCGGTGGCAGAGGCGGCCGCCCAGGATCGTGATCTGGCCGCGTTCTATCAGGATCGGTCCTATGGTCCGGTTTGGACCGGCACGGGACCGGAGCATCGCACACGGCGTCAGGCGCTCGTTCAGGTTCTGGCACGGGCCGGGGTGCATGGCTTGCCTGCGGCGCGGTATGATTTGGACGGGCTGATGTCGGCCATGGCCGAGGCGCGATCACAGCGTGATCTGGGCCGGGTCGATGTTGCGCTCAGCCAAGCCTATCTGCGCTATGCACGAGATGTTCAATCGGGGGTTCTGGTCCCAGCGAAGATCGACAGCGACATCAAGCGCGAGGTCCCGCGTCGTGATACCCAAACGCTCATGGCGGAAATTCTGACAGGCGATCCTGCCCGCGCGCTGCGCAGCCTGCCGCCGCACAGCAATGAATATGCCCGTCTGCTCAAGCAAAAGCTGTATCTGGAGCGGTTGATTGTCGACGGGGGATGGGGCGCCACGGTTCCTGCCGAAAAGCTGCGCCCCGGCGACAGCGGCCCGGCGGTCATTGCCTTGCGCAACCGCTTGATCGCGATGGGTTATCTCGCACGGAATGCGTCGCAGAGCTATGATATGCGGGTGCAACAGGCCGTGCAGGCATTTCAGACCGATCACGGGCTCGAGGCCGATGGCGTCGCGGGGCCGAGCACGATGGCCGCGCTCAACACCGCGCCCGAGGATCGGCTCCGCGCGGTGGTCGTGGCGATGGAGCGCGAGCGTTGGCTCACCGATGCGCGTGGCGCGCGGCATATCCTTGTAAACCTGGCAGATTTCAGTGCCCGCATCATCGACCATGACCGCATCACCTTTGAGACCCGCGCGGTGATCGGCAAGAATGCGAGTGACCGGCGCAGCCCTGAATTCTCCGATACAATGGAATATATGGTCATCAACCCGACCTGGCATGTGCCGCGCTCGATCGTGGCGCGCGACTATCTGCCAAAGTTGCAGTCGAACCGTAACGCCGCCTCCTATCTCAAGATATATGACAGCCAAGGCCGAGAGGTGCCGCGCGGGGCAGTGAATTTCAACGCCTATAGCGGGCGGAACTTTCCCTTTGCAATCAAGCAGCCGCCCTCTGACAGCAATGCGCTTGGGCTGGTGAAGTTCATGTTCCCCAACAAGTGGAACATCTACCTGCACGACACCCCGCAAAAGCAGCTTTTCCAGCAGGATAAGCGCGATTTCAGTTCTGGCTGCATCCGGCTGCAACAGCCTTTCGACTTTGCCTATGAACTTTTGTCGCGGCAAGAGGCGGATCCAAAATCGTTTTTCCAGTCGGTTCTGGCGACCAAGCGCGAGACCTATGTCAACCTCAAGGAACATGTGCCGGTGCATCTTATCTATCGCACGGCGGTGACACGGGCGGGGGGCAAGATGCAGTATCGCGGCGATGTCTATGGCCGGGATGCGCGCCTTTGGGAGGCGCTGGAGCGCGCGGGTGTGACGCTTGGCGGGCCGAACAGCTAGGCCGATTGCGTCGCCGCATCACATCAGTATCGTGTCGGTATCGCGGCGGTGCGGCCACGGCACCGCAAAAGATTGTGCACGCGGCGCGCTGGCATTAAAATTCCGTTACAGAACTGACGCACAAGACCCCGAGACCCGCCCCCTTCGGGGCGTCGAAAGGAAAGACCGCACCATGAGCAGCATTCAAGACCGTGTCATCGCCATCATCGCCGAACAGGCCGTGCTCGAACCCGCAGACGTCACCCTCGACAGCACGCCAGAGGATCTGGGCATCGACAGCCTCGGGTTGGTGGAGAGCATTTTCGCCATCGAAGAAGCGTTCGATATTTCCGTGCCCTTCAACGCCAACGATCCCTCGGAGAGCGATTTCGACATTTCTTCGGTGCGCACGATCATCGCGGGGATCGAGCGGTTGGTGGCGGAGCAATCGTGAAACGCGTCGTTATTACCGGCGCGGGCACGATCAACGCGCTTGGCGCCGATGTGCCCTCCACGCTCGAGGCGATGCGCGAGGGGCGCTGTGGCATTTCCGAGCTGGAATTTCAGGATGTTGAGCGTCTGTCGATTCGCATCGGCGGGCAGGTCAAGAATTACGACCCCGAAGCCCAGTTCAACCGCCAGCAGTTGGCGCTCTATGACCGCTTTACCCAATTCACCCTGATCGCGGCGCGTCAGGCGATGGCGCAGGCGGGGTTGGAGTTTACGGGCGAACTGGCGGCGCGGGCAGGGGTGATCCTGGGCAATTCGGGCGGGGGCATGACCACGCTCGATGAGAATTATCGCTCTGTCTATGAAGAGGGCAAGAACAGGGTGCATCCCTTTGTGGTGCCCAAGCTGATGAACAACGCCGCGGCCTCGCATCTGTCGATGGAGTTCAACCTCAAAGGGCCGACCTTTACCGTGTCCACGGCTTGTGCATCGTCCAATCATGCGATGGCGCAAGCGTTTCAGATGGTGCATGGCGGGATCACGCCCGTGATGATCACCGGCGGGTCCGAGTCGATGCTGTGCTTTGGCGGGGTCAAAGCATGGGAGGGGCTGCGGGTCATGAGCCGCGATGCCTGTCGTCCGTTTTCCGCCAATCGCAATGGTATGGTGCAGGGCGAGGGCGCGGCGATCTTTGTCTTTGAGGAGTTGGAACATGCCAAGCGGCGCGGGGCCGAGATTTTGGCCGAGGTGGCGGGCTTTGCCATGACCTCGGATGCCTCCGACATTGTCATGCCCTCCAAGCAGGGCGCGGCGCGGGCCATCACCGGTGCGCTGAATGACGCGCGAATCAACCGCGAGGAGGTGGGCTATATCAACGCCCATGGCACCGGCACGGCGGCCAATGACAAGACCGAAAGTGCTGCGGTAGCGGATGTGTTCGGCCACCATGCGGATCAGCTGATGATTTCTTCGACCAAATCCATGCATGCGCATCTGATCGGCGGCACCGGGGCGGTGGAGCTCTTGGCCTGTATCATGGCGCTGCGTGATGGCATCATCGCGCCTACCATCGGTTATGAGGAACCCGACCCTGAATGCGCGCTTGACGTGGTGCCCAACGTGGCGCGCGAGGCGCGCGTCAACGTGGCGCTGAGCAATGCCTTTGCCTTTGGCGGGCTCAACGCCGTGCTGGCGTTGAAGCGATTTTCTTGATGTCATATACGCAAAACGCCGCCCCTTGGGGCGGCGTTGGCGACAGTCTATATCTGTTGCTTACTGCGTGAGCACAGAGGCCTGATCGAAGGCGGCGGTAAAGCCCTTGAGGGAGGCATCAATCCGCACCTTTTGATCCGGGGCCTGAGCCGGGACGATTTCAATCGTGACCTTGATGCCGCGTTTCATGGCATTGACGTCCTCTTGCGTCAGGCCGATGCGCGCGAAACAGCCCGCCATCGTGCAGAAGGAATAGGCGTAACTCTTGGCATTGGCGCCATCGACCGAGAGTTTGATCTCTTCGGTCAACAGCGTGCCAAGAGGGGCGGCAATCGTGGCCCCGGCGATTACGGGGCCGCCTTCCGGCAGGCGGTAGATGCTGAATTCCGCAACCGGATTGCCGGCGCTCTCGGTCAGAAGCTGATACATCTGGCAGAGGTCTTCTTGCCCTTCCACGCCGGTGCGAAAGCATTTGATCTGCCAGTCGTCATGGGTGGCCTTTATGTAAGAGGGATCCTCTTGCACCGGGCGTCCCGTATCGAGAACGCCGCCAGAGATCGCCGGTGCCGGCTGCGCCGTCTCTGCCGGGGCCTCGGGCGCAGGCTGTGCCGCCTCTTGTGCGCTCAGGGCACTGCCCATTGCGAGAAATGCCGTAATTGCAAAGCTGTTCAGTAGTTTAGGCATTGTTTCCCCATATAGGTCGATGTCTCCGCCGCGCTTTAGCATGCCGGGCGCGCAAAGTCAGGATGAAAACTGCATCCTCGCGCCTTGCCAGCAGCTTTACGCTCTCCTGTAACATGTTGTGACTTTTCGGTGGGAGGAACAAAAAGAAAGAGGCCTTTCGGCCTCTTCCTGCGTTTCTCCCCGTCGGACCGGCCGACTTAGTTATTGGGCCGAACGCTAGGACAGATGCGCGCACCCGTCAACAGGGAAGGTCGCAATATTGCGAAAAAAGGCCGCACCCAAGGGGCGCGGCCAGTCTGACAGGGAGGAAGTCACCCGCAACCAGAGGACAATCGGTTTCGGGCATGAATTCAGACTGGCATGGAAGGGTTAAATAAGTATGGTCGGCCCGTGACTTTTTTGGGACAGGGGGTGTGAGGGTGCAGACTTCGATTTTTGTGGGCGGCGGTGGCGTGGATTATGCCGAGCCTCAGGAACTCTTGCTCAAATATGGCAATCGTCATGGTCTGGTCGCGGGGGCAACGGGCACCGGCAAGACGGTGACACTGCAAGTGCTGGCCGAGGGGTTCTCGGACGCGGGCGTGCCGGTGATCCTGTCGGACATCAAGGGCGATGTATCGGGCATGGCTGTGGCGGGCAGCCCGGACAACAAATTGCACGGCCCGTTCACGGAACGCGCGCAGAAGATCGGCTTTGACGGGTTTCGCTACGATGCCTTCCCGGTGATCTTCTGGGATCTGTTCGGCGCGCAGGGGCATCCGGTGCGCACGACGCTGGCCGATATGGGGCCGCTCTTGCTGTCACGGTTGATGGGCCTGTCGGACGCGCAGGAGGGCGTGCTCAACATCGCGTTTCGCGTGGCCGATGAAGAGGGGCTGCCGCTCCTTGACCTCAAGGACCTGCAAGCGTTGCTGACATGGGTGGGCCAAAACGGTGCCGATCTGACGTTGCGCTATGGCAATGTCGGGGCGTCGTCGGTCGGGGCCATCCAACGTGCGCTCTTGGTACTGGAAAATCAGGGGGGCGCGTATTTCTTTGGCGAGCCTGCTCTGGCGCTTGAAGACCTGATGCGCGTGACGCCCGAGGGGCGCGGCTATGTCAATATTCTCGCTGCGGATCGGCTGATCAATTCCCCACGCCTCTACGCGACCTTTCTCTTGTGGCTCTTGAGCGAGCTTTTCGAGACGCTGCCCGAGGTGGGCGATGTCGACAAGCCGAAGCTCGTGTTCTTCTTTGACGAGGCGCATCTGTTGTTCGACGACGCGCCCAAGGCGCTGGTGGACAAGGTCGAGCAGGTGGCGCGGCTGATCCGGTCCAAGGGGGTAGGCGTCTATTTCATCACCCAGAACCCCGATGACGTGCCCGACGCGATCCTGGGACAGCTTGGCAACCGCTTTCAGCACGCCCTGCGCGCCTTTACCGCGCGGGATCAAAAGGCGCTCAGTCGCGCCGCCGAGACCTATCGGCCCAATCCGCGCTTTGACACGGTCGAGGCGATTCGGGATGTTGGCGTGGGCGAGGCTGTGACCTCGATGCTGCAAAACAAAGGCGTGCCCGGTGTGGTGGAACGCACCCTGATCCGTCCCCCGGCGACCCAGCTTGGGCCTTGCGACGCCGCCACGCGGCGCGCCGTGATTGCCGCATCGCCCGTGGCCGGGAAATACGAGGCGGCGTTTGATCGTCATTCCGCCCACGAAATTCTGGCAGCGCGGGCGGCGGCGGCGGCGCAAGAGGCGCAAGAGGCCGAGTCACGCCTTGCCGCAGAGGCCGCTGCGAAACAGGCGGAGGCTGAGCGCGCGCGCGAGTTCAAGGCGGCGCGGCGCTATACGGGTGGGGCTGCCTCGACAGCGCAGAGCCGCCGGGCGCGGGAACCCGACAGCCTCGGGGGGGCGCTCGCCTCGGTGGTGATGAAGGAACTGACAGG
>JBLRXE010000156.1:0-5875 GCA_047920895.1 Roseovarius sp. | reverse complement strand
CAAAGCCGCTGGGGCCGTCCTCGCGGCCAAAGATGTCAGAGGCGGGAATGGGGCGGATCGGTCCGATGGCCCCCAGATTGAACGCCTTGCGGGCGGCGCGGGTGGCCCCCACGACGATGTCATCGGCATCGACCGCCAACAGCATCGCCGCCTCGGTTTCGTCATGGTCGGCATAGAGGATGCGGGCGCGCGGATGGGCGGCGCGGAAATTGTCGGCCTCGATCTGGCGGGCGGTCTGGGCCACCATGGCGGCAATCAGGCGGTTGAATGCCTCGGTCTGGTCGGAGCGGGCGGAGGACACATCAAGCGCGCCGATGATGCGCCCGTCAGCGCCATAAATGGGCGCGTCCATGCAACTCATCGCGGTGTTGCGGGCGAGAAAATGCTCGTCGCGGTGGATGATCAGGCGGCGATCCTCGGCGATGCAGGTGCCAATACCATTGGTGCCCTCGGACGCCTCGGACCAATCGGCCCCTTGCCACAGACCCCAATCCTGAAAGATCGCGGCATCCCCCGGCGCGCAGCGTTGATCGAGAACAACCCCCTCGGCATCGGTCAGGAGCACGGCACAGCCCGAATGCCCGACAAGGCCGAAAAGCTGATCGAGTTTGGGCGCGGCCACTTGGAGGAATTGCGCCTGCGCGCCTTGGCGGGCCGCCAGATCTCTGGCCTCGACCCGCCCCGGCGCGCGGCGCTCGGCGGGGTCCAGCCCGTGCTTGAGCATCGAGCGCCGCCACGAGGCGACGATGCGCGACCGTGCGGGTGCAGAGGCCGATTGCGATTCCTCGAGAACCTTGTCGATATGGCTGCGGCGGGGCGTGATCTTGGGCCTCCTCATGGCCGATGACAGTGTGTGCGGCGCCTATAGACGCCCGCGCGCCCTGCCCTGTCAATCCGACCTTCGGACCAGTGCAAAGGGCCGGGCAAAAGACCGTGAAACCCCTTGCAATGCCCCGCCACGCGGTATAATCGCCTGTCTCACGGTCGGGCTGTAGCGCAGCCTGGTAGCGCACCTGCTTCGGGAGCAGGGGGTCGGAGGTTCGAATCCTCTCAGCCCGACCAGTGAAAAGGCCCCTTTGCGGGGCCTTTTGTATGTCAGGGCGCCCGGCCTGTCGCCTCTCACGACGAGGCGCGTTCCACCCCTTCCTCTATCGCCGCGCGGAGCTTGCGTTCGAGGGCCGCGCGTTTGCTCTCGGAGTGGAATTTCAACCCGAACATGTCCTTGACATAAAACGTATCGACCACCTGTTCGCCAAAGGTCGCGATCACGGCCGAGGCAATATAGACGTTGTTGGCCGCAAGGGTCCGGGTGAGATCATAGAGCAGACCGGGGCGGTCGCGGGTGTCGATCTCGATGATCGTATAGATTTCCGAGCCGTCATTGTCGAAGGTGATATGCGTGGGCACGCGAAAGACGCGTTCGCGTTTCTTGAGCTTGTCGCGAGATTTGATCGCCTCGCGCGGCACCACCTCGCCCTTCAATGTCTTTTGGATCATGCTGCGCAGGCGCGGCAGGCGGTCGGCCTCGAAGGGATGCCCATCGGCGTCCTGTATCCAGAACACGGCGGTGGCAAAGCCGTCCTTGGAGGTATAGGTGCGCGCGTCCACCACATTGGCGCCCACCAGCGCCAGCGCCCCGGCCAGCCGCGAAAAGATGCCCGGATGATCGGCCAGCGCAAAACAGGCGCGCGTGGCGTCGCGGTCCTCGTCAATCGCCAGATCAATGGCGATCTCATCGTCGTGCAGATGGTGCAGCAGCCGGGCAAAGACCACATGCGCGGTGACATGCAGCCCCTGCCAATAGGGCGGGTAATGGCGCGACGTCTCGTGCTTGAGATCCTTGGCGTCCCAATCGGGCAGCGCCTCGCGCAGGTTGCGCTTGGCGTCCGAGCCGCGCTGTTCGCGGTTGAGATCCTCCAGCCCGCCTTCCATGGCGCGGCGGGTCTGGCGGTAGAGCGCGCGCAAGAGCGACGCCTTCCAGTTGTTCCATGTGCCGGGGCCAACGCCGCGAATATCGCAGACGGTGAGCAGCAAGAGGAGGTCCAGACGCTCGCGGGTCTGCACCGCCTTGGCAAAATCGCGCACGGTGCGGGGATCGGCAATGTCGCGTTTCTGGGCCATGTCGGACATGAGCAGGTGATAGCGCACCAACCATTCGACTGTGTCCACCTCGCGCGGCTTGAGGCCCAGACGCGGCCCGACACGGCGGGCGATACGGGCGCCCAGGATGGCGTGATCCTCCTCGCGCCCCTTGCCGATGTCATGCAGAAGCAGCGCCACATAGAGCACGCGGCGATTGATCCCTTCCTTGAGGATGGTGGAAGAGACCGGCAATTCCTCGATCAGCTCGCGCCGCTCGATTTGGGCCAGATGGCTGATACATTGGATGATGTGCTCGTCCACCGTGTAGTGGTGATACATGTTGAACTGCATCATCGCGCGGATCGGTTCGAATTCAGGGATAAAGACCGAGAGCACACCCAGCTCGTTCATCCGCCGGAGCGCGCGCTCGGGATTGCCGTGTTTCAGCAGCAGGTCGAGGAAAAGCTTCTGCGCCGCCGGGTCATTGCGAAACCCCTCGTCGATCAGCGTCAGGTTGTTGGTGACCATCAGCATCGCATCGGGATGAATCAAAAGCCCGGTGCGCAAGGCCTCTTCGAACAGCCGCAACAGGTTGAGCGGATCGGCAAGGAAACTCGCCTCATCGGCAATCGCAAGCCGCCCGGTGACCTCGGCATAGCCGGCGCGCAGCTGCTTGCGCCGCCTGAGCAGCCGTTGCAAGAGTGGCTCTGCCTTGTGGTGATCGGCCTCCAGCTTGGTCAGGAAAATACGCGTCAGATCGCCCACGGCAGTGGCATGGCGGAAATACTCCTGCATGAAGATTTCAACCCCCCGCCGGGCGGCTGTGTCGGCATAGCCCATGCGCTGTGCGACCTCGACCTGCATGTCAAAGGTGAGTTGGTCGTTGGACCGCCCCGTGATCAGGTGCAGATGACAGCGCACCGCCCAGAGGAAATTCTCGGCCTTGGCGAAGGTGGCGAATTCCTCGGGCGTGAACATGCCCAGCGCGACCAACTCGCTGGCGTCGCGGACACGGTGCAGGTATTTGGCGATCCAGAACAACGATTGCAGGTCGCGCAGGCCACCCTTGCCCTCCTTTACGTTCGGTTCGACCATGTAACGCTCGCCCTGCTTTTCGTGGCGGGCGTCGCGTTCCGCCAGCTTGGCCTCGGCAAAGGCGCGCTCGGTGCCCTTGAACAGGTCGTTCCAGAGCCGGGTATTGAGGTTCTGGGCCAGATTCGCCTCGCCCGCAAGAAAGCGGTTTTCCAGCAGTGCCGTGCGGATCGTGTAATCCTCACCGCCTAGGCGCAGGCAATCGCGGATGGTGCGGCTGGCATGACCCACCTTGAGCCGCAGATCCCAGAGCATGTAGAGCATCGATTCGATCACGCTCTCAGCCCAGGGGGTGATCTTGTAGGGCGTGAGGAACAGCAGATCGACATCGGAATGCGGTGCCATCTCGCCCCGGCCATAGCCGCCCACGGCAAAGACCGCAATGCGCTCGGCCTCGGTTGGGTTGGGCAGCGGATGCATGACGCGGGTGGCCACGTCAAGCGTGGTCAGGATCACGCAATCGGTCAGCCAGCAATAGGCGCGGGTGGCGGGGCGGGCGGCAAAGGGCTGCCCCGCCAGCCCCTCGGCAATCGCGGCCCGGCCCCGGGCGATCCGCGCACCAAGGCAGGCCACGACCGCGCGGCGCAGCGCGCCCATGTCCGGCCCTGCCTCTGCCACGGCGCGCGCGATGTCCGCAGAGGCGGCGGGAATGTCGAAAATCGTCTCGGCGGGACAAATGAGGTCATCCCGCGCGGCAAGGCGCGTCATCATGGCAGGGGCATTTCACCCCTGTCATGAGCCAAGGCGCGGGCGCGGCTCAAAATCCGGCCCCGCCAAAGCTCTGGGGGGCGGGCGACAGGATGGTCACGCGCCTGTCGCGGATCGTGGCCACGGCAAGCCCGCGCTCGTTGCTGCCATCGGGGCGAAAGCGAAAGACCCCGCTCACGCCCTGAAACCCAGCCGATTGCGTGAGCGCAGTACGCCCCAGCGCCTCGCGGTTGCCGGATTTCACCAGCGCGCCCACGGCGGCGATGCCGTCATAGGCAAGGCTTGCGATGGGATGCGGCGCGTTGCCGTAGGCGGCGCTGAAACGCTGGGTGAATTGGCTGGCGCGGGCCGGGTCCGGCAGGGCGAACCAGCCGCCCTGCACCCCCGGCAGATCGAGCGTCTGCGGCGGGGTATCCCAGCGCGAGAGGCCGATATATTGCACCCGGTCGGGGCCAAGCCCGTTTTCCGGCAACATCTGGGTAAAGAGCGGCAGGGCCCCGGCGGAATTGGCGGTGAGGAAAATCACGTCGACGGCATTGGTCTCGGCGGCGGTCTTGATCTTGGGAATAGCGTCGATCACGCCCTCTTGCGAGAATTCATAGCCCACGCTGCCCGCCAGCGTCGCGCCATTGTCGCGCACCGCCTGCTCAATCGCCGCGCGGCCCAATTGCCCGGCGAGATTGTCGGAATAGACCGCCATGATGCGGGATTTTTGCTGACGGGTCGCGAAATCCACAAGCCGGTTGGCGGTGGTCTGAAAGGTCTGCCCGAGAATGAAGAGATTGCCGCCGGCGATGGTCGGGTTGTTGGAAAAGGCCAGCACGTTGATGTTGCGCGGCGCCATGGCGACCGCCACCGCATTGGCCGATTCGGCATGCAGCGGCCCGATGATGATGCGCGCGCCATCGGCGGCTGCGTTGAGCGCGGCCTGCTGCGCCTGCGCAGCCTGTCCGGCGGTGCCATAGACCCGCAGGTCGATCTTCACCCCCGCAAGATCCGCGACCGCAAGCCGCGCCGCGTTTTCCAGATCGCGTGCCAACTGCGCCTCTTGCGGATTGGCGCTGCCATGCGGCACCAGAAGCGCCACCGCTACCGAACCCGAAGGGACAGAGCCGCCGCCCCCGCCCGGAGTTGCCACCGAAACCGGCTCACAGGCAGCGAGCAGGAGCGCGGCAAGGATCAGAAAGGGCCGCGCGAACGACTTGCGGATGATGTGTAAAACGACGAACATGCGTATCTCTCACTCCCTTGTTGCGCTTTGCCCTTGGCCAGACGCGATTGCGGGCAATCATAACGGTCATATGGAGCGGGTCCAGTGGTGAATCCCCTAGAGCAGAAACTGGCCTGTGGTCTCTATCTGATTGCCACCCCCATCGGGGCCGCGCGCGACATCACGCTGCGCGCGCTGGACATTCTCGCCTCGGCGGATGTGCTGGTGGCCGAGGATACAAGGAGCCTGCGGCGACTGATGGAAATCCACGGCGTGCCGCTCGCTGAGCGCCCGATGTGGCCCTATCACGATCACAATGGCGCCCAGATGCGGCCCCGGATTCTGGCGGCGCTCGAGGCCGGGCAATCGGTGGTCTACGCCTCGGAGGCAGGCACGCCGATGGTGGCCGATCCGGGATTCGATCTGGGGCGCGCAGCGGTGGCGGCGGGGTTTGACCTTGTCTCGGCCCCCGGCCCCTCGGCGGTGATCACCGCGCTGACGCTGGCGGGCCTGCCCACGGACCGCTTTCTCTTTGCCGGCTTCCTGCCCAACACCGCCTCCAAGCGCAAGGCGGTGCTCAGGGAACTGGCCGGGGTGCCGGCAACGCTGGCCTTTTACGAATCGCCCAAGCGGGTTGCGGCCATGCTGCGCGATGCGGCCGAAGACACCGGCAAAGCCGCCGTCGATTCCGGCCTCCTCCTTCAGATAGGACGCCTTCAACAGCGCCTTCCCGACCTCTGGGTTGGAAAGCCCCGTCATCTTCTCCACGCCGACCACGAGCAC
>JBLRXE010000155.1:0-5880 GCA_047920895.1 Roseovarius sp. | reverse complement strand
GCTTTTTGACCGAGGAATTGACCGCCGCCGATAATGTCGCCAGCGTCAAGACCTCGCTCGTGATTCGCGGTGCCAAGGACGAGCCCGGCGTGCCCTTTGAAATCCTCGAGGCGCGGCTCAATCGGTCGGCGTGATCTCAGGCGATGCTGAGGCTGTCGGGCGCATCCAGCGGCAGGCGCAGATGCGCCAGCGGGCCGAATTGATGCGGCTCTAGAATTTGCGGAAAGAACGACAGGAAGAGCGACAGCATACCCGGCCCCACGTCACGCTCGAACCCGGCACCGGGGTGAAAGCTCTCGACCTCAAGCCCGTTCGCGGTAATGAGCGCATGCCGCCGCAGCCAGAGGTGATAGAACGTCACCGCACGCGGCGGTGTGACGCCAAAGGCATGCATCCCGTCGGCCAGCACATGCGCCGGGCTGAGAACATGATCCGACCCGATGCTGGCCCGCAAATTGCGCGGGCGCGTCAGAATCCGCGCCCCCGGACCCACCAGCAGATCGGCCATCGGCCGCGCGATGCCAAAGGCATCGGCCATGATCCGGGTCAGTTTCACCGAGTGGCTGGCAATATCCTCGGGGCGTAGCGTCATCCGACCAATCCAGAGCACTGGCAATGGCCCATGGCCTGAGGTTTGCAACAGATCGCCGGGCATCAGGTCTTCGACCGCGACCGGGCCGCGTGTGGTGGTGATCAATGTGCCGCGCGCAAAGGCAGAATGCGCCGCATCAAAGAGCGGCAACGCCGGGGCCACCTGCTCGCGCTCCTCAAGCCCACCATCCGGCCTCAGCCAAAGGTTTGTATAATGCCGCATCGGCAGGCGCGGCGTTTCCGCAACCACGGGTGTGCGGCGCACGGGCGTCGCATAGGCGGCGTTGGCCGTCAGACGGGGGATACTCATTGCTGTGTCACCTCGATCGCAAGGATGTCACAACCGCGTCGGCCCCCACCGACAACGACAGATGGACAAATCTGTTTGTTTAGTGGGATCAATGTGCCGGCAATGCAGGCTTTACGTCAAATTACAGGGGCAATTGTTCACAATCCGTGGCAAGTGGGCGCGAGGTGGCGCAATTGTTCCCGCACCGACTGAGCCGCCTGCCACAATTCAAAGAAGCAACCGCGAATCACCCTTCCTGCTTTCGTGCTGCTTGACGCGAGGACGGACCTGTTGATATTCGCATTTCAGAATGTTTAGCCCGCGCGCATCCATGACTCGGCCCGTAGCGAAACGCTGTGAATGGACTTTGAAAAGGTAACGCATGCTTTGGGCATGCCGGATGTGTAAAAATGGCATTTGGACGCTGGACGCGCAGAGTAAGAGAGGCAGGCATTGGGCCGGCACTTCTTGTCCTGTTGCTGAGTGTCCGGGTTGCCACCGCCGCCGCCGTCGATTGCCAGCACGAATTAGCGAATGCGGCCCAATCTCACCTCCATGCCCAAGAGCGGATCAAGCTCGAGGTGGCGGCCCTCGGCGGTGAACTGTGTCTGGTCGAAGATCGACCCGGCGCACGCGACACGCCTGCCGCTGCGGCCGAACATGACCGCCCGCACCTGAATACACCCTGTCCCTTCTTCAAGTCGCAAGCGACGCTGACAGAGGCGAGCATCGCGCCCGAGGCGCGGAATTTGCGTTTTTCGCGTGTCGTTCATGTGTTTGGTGACATGCGCGTCGCGGCGGGCGATCTGCCCGCCGGGTATAGCCCGCGCGCACCGCCCGTGGTGGCCATGGGATAGCTGGCATGCGTGCCACCGGGTCTACCCCGTGCGCTTCGTCGTTGATCGGCTTGGGGCCACTCCAGCGGGATATTCGGTGACAGGGATAACACGCCCCTCGCATGATCCTTACGCCATGCTTGCCGCCATTCGGGCCGTCTCCAGCGGGCCAGATGGCGGGACAAGCGAGGTGCATCAGGCCCCGCGTGGCCTATGCCAGCCCCAGTCGGCCCTAGACCGACCCAGAATGACACCCTGATTTTGAATTGATCGATGTCGTGACCTTTGCGGGCCTGTTCCATGCTCCGTCCGGCGCGCATCCCCAGAGACAAGAGACCAAGACCATGACACAGGTTTTCCTGCGTGCCGGTGCGATTTGCGCCGCGCTCGCCCTATGCCCGACCGCGCCCGCCATGGCGCATGACGGTGCCACAGCCCCCAAGGACGGGCCGCGCGTCAGCGTGACCGACCTGCCGCCGCTGCGCGCTGATGGCCATGCGCCCATCGGTGTGATGGGCGAACACCGCCACAAGACCGGCAAGGTGATGCTGTCCTATCGCTTCATGCATATGGACATGGAGGGCTATCGCAGCGGCACCAACGGGCTCAGCCCCGAACAGGTGGCGGTGACGCCCAATACGTTCTTTGGCATGCCGGGCCAGCCGCCCAATATCCGCATCGTGCCCACCAGCATGACCATGGATATGCATATGTTCGGCGCGATGTATGCCCCGAATGACCAGATCACGCTGATGGCGATGCTGCCCTATACCACCAAGCAGATGGATCACATCACCTTTGCCGGGCCTGCCGGAACCGTGCGTCTTGGCACCTTCAACACCCAATCCGAGGGCTGGGGCGATCTCAAGATTACCGCGCTCTATGGGCTCAAGGACTGGGGCAATCACAAGCTGCACCTGAATTTCGGCGTGAGCCTGCCCACAGGCTCGACAACGGAACGCGCGACTGTGCTGGCCCCCACCGGCATGCTGATGACGATGCGCATGCCTTACGGGATGCAACTCGGGTCTGGCACCTTTGACCTACTACCCGGCGTCACCTATAGCGCGCGATCGGGCGATACCGGCTGGGGCACGCAACTGACCGGCGTGATCCGCACCGCCAAGAACAATGGCTACCATCTGGGCAATGAGGTGGCGCTGACCACATGGGCCAGCTATCAGCCCAAGCCCTGGATCAGCCTCTCGAGCCGCATCGAGGCCAAAAGCGTGGGCGACATCAGCGGGCGCGATTCCCGCATGGTCGGCCCGTCGCCCACCCTCAACCCCGACAATTACGGCGGCAAGACGGTGACGCTCTTTGCCGGGGTCAACCTCGTGGCGCAAAAGGGCGCGCTGCGCGGGCATCGCGTGGCGCTCGAGATCGGCGCTCCGGTCTATCAGGATCTGAACGGCCTCCAGCTTGAGACCGACTGGACCGCAACGCTTGGTTGGCAATACGCCTTCTAGGGTTGCGTCTGATCGGGTTCACATCGCCCCGGCTCCCGAGCCGGGGCCTCCACGCTGCCTCGGCGAGGTCCCGGGTCAAGCCCGGGACGGGTGTGTTTTCGATGGGGCGCAACACGCCCTAAACAGCCCAGCGCGCGGTTCAGGCCGCGCGCCGCACCGTGTCGGCAAGATCCAACATATCCCTGCGCCCCAGTTGCGCCAGCGTCAGGCTGACCTCCTCGGTCATCACCTCCCACAGCCGGTTGAGACCGCGCTCGCCCCCCGCCGCCATCGCATAGAGCAGGGGCCGCCCGAGAAAGGCAAAATTCGCGCCCATCGCATGTGCCTTGATGATGTCCTCGCCCGACCGCAGCCCGGAATCAAAGAACAGCGGAAATTCCGACCCAAGCGCCGCGCGTATCTCGGCCAGCATAAGGATCGGCTCTGGTGCGCCATCGAGTTGCCGTCCCCCGTGGCTGGACACCTGTATCGCATCGACCCCGGCGTCGCGCAAACGCACGGCGTCCTCGACATCGAGCACGCCCTTGATCACCAGCTTGCCGGGCCATGCCGCGCGCAGCCGGTCAAGATAGGACCAATCCGCCGCCGCCCGGCTTGCGGTGCGATCAAAACCGCCCTGCCGGAAATTCGCCATTTCAGGCTTGCCATGCCAGAGCGTGCCCAGCGACCAGCGCGGATGCAGCGCGAAATCAACGAATTGCCGGGGGCCGATTTTAAACGGCATCCTGAACCCGTGGCGCAATTCGCGCGGGCGGCGGCCCACCTCTGGCACATCGAGCGTGACGACAAGGGTCTGATACCCCGCCGCGCGCGCCCGCTCGACCAGCGCCATCGTGCCGCTGCCATCGCCACTGAAATAGAGCTGAAACCACGCATGCCCTTCGGCCACTTCGATCATCCGCTCCAGCGGGGTCGAGGCCACCGTCGAGACGCCCAAAGGCACGCGCTCCCGCGCCGCTAACCGCGCCAGCATCAGGTCCGCCCCCGGCGTGCTGAGGTTGCACATGCCCATTGGCGTGATGCCAAAGGGCACGCGCGCGCCATGCCCGAACACAGCGCAAGAGAGATCCCGCTTGGTCACATTCCGCAAAACACGCGGTTTCAGCCGCAGATCGCGCAGCGCCGCGCGATTGAGCGCCGCGCCATGCTCTTCGCCAGCCGCCCCGTCGATATAGTCGAACACCATCCACGGCAGGCGTCGCCGCGCCAGACGGCGGGCATCCTCGGCGGAATGGATGGCATCGGCCCCCATGCAGCCCCCTTAGCGCAGCACATGCACGGCGCAGGGCGCATGCCGCACCACCCGCGCCGCCGTGGACCCCAAGAGGAAATCGCTCAAGCCCGGCTTGTGCGAGCCGACGATGATGCAATCCGCGCCGTGTTTCTCGGCGTAATCTGTGATCGCCCGCCCTGAATGACCCTCCAGCATCACGGGCGTGACATCAGGGGCCTCCGCCACCCGCTCTGCCAAAAGGGTCAGCGCGCGCTTGTAGGCGGCTTCAATCACCTCTTTATCGAGATAGGCCCGCACCGAGCTTTGGACAGGCTCATAGGCGTGCAGGGCTATGATCTCGCCGCCTTCGACGCGCAGCGCGCGGGCGATTTCCAAGGCACTCTCGCTGATCCCGTGTTCCAGAGACAGGCCGACGATGATTTTGCGATACATTTTTTGAGCTCCTTTCTAGGGGACAAGGATGATCTTGGGGCTGGTCACGCGCCCGCCGCGAATATCGGCAAAGGCTGTTGCACCGTCACTCAGCCCCCGTTCCTCGATCCAGTCGAGCGCGCCCAACCGCCCCGCGAACATCGCCTGCGCGCAGTCGTGAAAATCCTGCGCGGTATAGGTATAGGTGCCGATAAAGGTAATTTCCTGCAGCGTCATGCGCCGGATATCGAGGCCCCCGGTGGATTGCCCCAGACCGATATGCACGATCACGCCACCGGGGCGCGCATGGGCCGAGGCCTGCGCGCGCGTTGCCTCATAGCCCACACCATCGACCACGATGTCGAACTGCTCAGACGGGTCGAGCGCATCGGGCGCGAGGGTTTTCTGATCGCAGCGCAGGTCCAGAAACGCCCGCCGCGCGGCATGGGGCTCGACCATCGTGACGTCCCTGATGCCTTGGGCGCCAAGGCTCAGCGCCGCGCCCAGACCAATCGCACCACCGCCCAGCACCAGTGCGCGGTGCGGCCCATCGCCCAGCACCGCCCGCCCCAGCCGCACCGCATGCCAGCCGCAGGCAATCGGCTCGGCCAAGGCCGCCTGATGGGTCGTCACATGCCCCGGTATCACCACCAGATTGCGCTCTGGCATCGCCAGCAGCCCGGCAAAGGCCCCCTCGCGCGGCGGCATGGAAATGATCTGGCGCGTGCTGCACAGGTTGTCGCGCCCCGCCCGGCAGGCCGGGCAGGTGCCGCATGTGACAAGCGGATTGACCGTCACACGCGCGCCCGTCATCACGCCGCTCAGCACCACCCCCGCCGCCTCATGGCCCAGAACCAGCGGTGCCGGGCGACGCTCGTCATGGCCCAGATAGGCGTGCATGTCCGAGCCGCAAATGCCCACGCTCTCGACGCGGATCAGCGCCTCGCCGTCCCGCGGCACCGGGTCTGCCATATCGCGATACTCGAGCGCCTCTGGGCCGGTGTAAACTAAAGCCTTCATTTCGCGGTGAACCCTCCGTCGAGCATCAGG
>JBLRXE010000154.1:0-5914 GCA_047920895.1 Roseovarius sp. | reverse complement strand
ACAGCCGCTCGCGCCTGCTGCTGGTCGACCCTGAGTTCGTCGACGTGGTCGAGAAGGCCCTGGCCCGGTTGGAAGGGCCGGCGCCCATGGTGATCAACGTGCCCGATCCGAGCCAGGGCGTTGAGCGCGCCATCGGTGAGTTGGAGTACGAGACGCTGCTGGCCGATCAGCCCGTGTGGGAGGAGTGGCAGTTACCCGACGACGAGTGGGATGCGATCGCGCTGGGCTACACCTCGGGCACGACCGGCAAGCCCAAGGGGGTGGTGCATACCCATCTTGGCGTGCCGGCCAAGGCCACGGCGGATTTCCTCTTGTGCCTCGATCTGAAGCGCGACGACCGGCATCTGTGGATGACCGATATGGGCTGGGTGATGGGGCCGCTCACGCTGCTGTCGGTGCTGCTGGCGGGAGCCACGCTGGTTCAGGCCGAGGGTGCGCCCTCGATGCCCGGCGATCCCTTCCGGTTGTTGCGGGTCGCCGCGGACATGAAGGTAACCCATCTGGGCGTTGCGCCGACGCTGGTGCGCCAGTTCATGACGCAGGATCCCGCGCCGCTTTCCGGCTATGACCTGTCGCCGCTGCGCATCGTCGCCGCGACCGGAGAGCCATGGACCGACGATGCCTGGCTCTGGCATCTCGACCATATCTGCCGCCGCCACGCCGTGCCGCTGAACATCTCCGGCGGGACCGAGCTGTTTGGCGCCATCCTGACCTCGACTGTTCTGCACGAGATCAAGCCCGGCGGGTTTTCGGCCGAGGCCCTCGGTGTGGGCGCCAAGGTGCTGCGCGAGGATGGCAGCGAGGCCGCGCCGGGCGAGGTGGGCGAACTGGTCGTGAGCCAACCGCCGATGGGCCTGACCCCGACCATCTGGGGCGACCGCGAGCGGTATCTGGAAACCTACTGGTCCACCTTCCCCGGTGTCTGGCGGCACGGCGACTGGGTGCGCCGCGACCCGGACGGCACTTGGTATATCCTCGGTCGCTCGGATGACACGCTCAACATCGCCGGCAAGCGCATCGGCCCGCCCGAGATCGAGGCAGCCCTGACCGAGACCGGAGAGGTGGTGGACGCCGCCGCCATCGCCGCGCCCGACCCTATCAAGGGCGTGGCCGTGGTCTGCATCTGCGTGGCGGCGCCGGGTGTGTCGCCCGATGCGGCGCTCGTTGAACGGCTCAAGGACCGGGTGGGAGAGGTTGTCTCGAAGCCGTTTCGCCCGCGCGAGATCCATTTCGTCCAGGCGCTGCCCAAGACCCGCAGCATGAAGACGATGCGCCGGATCGTCCGCGCGGCCTATCTGGGTGAGAATCCGGGCGACCTGTCCTCGATCAGCAATCCTGAAACCATGCAGCCCATCGCAGAGCTGAGGAAGGAAAAGCCATGATAACCGTCTTTGGAGCCACCGGAAACACCGGCGCGCCGCTTGTTGATACCCTTCTGGCCAAGGGCGCCAAGCTGCGCGCCGTCACCAGCGACCCGGCCAAGGTTGATGCGCTCAAGGCAAAGGGATGCGAGGCGGTCACCGCCAATTTCACCGACTCGGCCGCGCTGGAACGGGCTTGTGCCGGGGCGGAGAGAATCTATCTGGTGACGCCTGCGCGTCTGGACATGCGCCGCTGGAAGGCGAATGCGATCGCGGCCGCCAAGGCCGCGGGCGTGCGCCATGTCGTTCTGGCCACCGGGCTGGGTGCCTCACCCAAGGCCAAGGTGACCTTTGGAAAGTGGCATTCCGAAACGCAGGAACTGCTCAAGGAAAGCGGTCTCGACTGGACCTTCGTGCAGCCGACCTATTTCATGCAGAACCTCCTCTGGCAGGCCGACACCATCGCGAAGGACGGTGTCTATCACGACGATCTGGGCGGTCCCGTGGCCTGGATTGACGCCCGCGACATCGCCGATGTCTCTGCCGAGGCGCTGACCGGCTCGGGCCATGAGGGCAAGGTCTATGGCCTGACCGGTCCCGAGGCCCTGACGGGCGAGGATATCGCGGCCACGCTGTCAGATGTGACCGGGCGCACCATCACCTGCGCGCCGCTATCGGCAGAGGAGTCCAAGGCGGCCATGATCGCCGCCGGGATGCAGGAAGAGGTCGCCGCGGCCATGGTTGAACTCGCCTCGATCGCCCCCAAGGGCTATCTCGCCGGGATCGAGACCACGGTCAGCGATGTGCTCGGGCGCCCGGTGCGCCGCTTTCGCGATTTCATCGCCGAGAATCGGGATGTCTTTGTCCGGTGAGATGATCCCCGCGCCGTTTCATTTCGGGCTTGCGCCGCCCGCAGGCGCGCAGGGCACGGTCGAGACTGTTGGCGTCTGTCGCGACCGCGGCGCCGCGCGCTCAGGCGGCAGGGCGGCGCCTTGGTCGTTTCCTGAAAGATGAGCGGCTCAAGAACCGACCGGGATAATCATCGACTGATAATGAAGGAAGTGAACCCCGACCATGCGGAAATTCGAACCGAGGAACCCCGACTTCGATGCGCGTGTGCGCGAGAGTTTCGACCGCCAGGCCGTGATGCGCACGATGGGGATCACCATCGCCGAGCTCGCCCCCGGTCACATCGTTCTGGAAATGCCGCATGACGACGCGCTGACCCAGCAGCACGGGTTCCTGCATGCCGGTGTCGTTGCGACCGCGCTCGACAGTGCGTGCGGCTATGCGGGTTTCTCGCTGATGTCGGCCGAGGCCGCGGTGCTGACGGCGGAATTCAAGATCAACCTGCTCAACCCCGCGGATGGCGAGCGGTTTCGCTTTGTCGCCGACGTGCTGAAACCAGGGAAAACCCTGACCATCTGCGAGGCGCGCGCCTATGCCGTGAAAGGCGGGGAGGAAAAGCCTGTCGCCACGATGATCGCGACGCTGATGGCGATGGTGGGGCGGACCGGCGTGGCCGGGTGAGGGCGCGGCGCTTGCCCTCGTGATTTCACGCGCCGATCGGCTTTCCATGCAGGCGGTATCACCAACCGCCTGCTGACCTTGCCTGTCCCCCGCCGCGACCGCCCGCTGTCGGATCAGAGACCTTGCGCCAGGCGCACCCCTTCGTCGATGGCGCGCAGCGCATCGAGTTCGGCGGCCTCCTTTGCCCCGCTGATCATCGTGACCGGGACGCCGCGCGCGGCGAGGGCCTCGGCCAGGGCGCGTTCGGGTTCCTGCCCGGTGCAGAGCACGATCGTGTCGGCGGCGATGACCTCTGGCTTGCCGTCCATGAGGATATGCAGCCCGGCGTCGTCGATGCGCTCATAAACCACCCCACCGATGGCCTCGACCCCATGCTTGCGCAGCGCGTTGCGCAGGATCCAGCCTGTCGAGACGCCAAGCCCCGCGCCGGGTTTGGTGGTCTTTCTTTGCAGCATGACCACCTTGCGCCGCGATGGTGTCGGTCCCAGCGGATCGCCCGCCAGCGCGCCCGGCTTGGAAAATTCCGGATCGACGCCCCACGTTTCGCAGAAGGCATCGGGGTTGAGGACCTCTGCCGATGCGGTCACGAGGAACTCGGCCACGTCATGACCGATGCCGCCCGCGCCCATCACCACGACCGTATCCCCCGCCCTGCGCTCGCCGGACAGGATTTCGGCATAGGTGGCAACCTTGGGGTGATCGATGCCCGGCAGGTCGGGACTGCGCGGCGTAACCCCGGTGGCGATGACCACATGATCAAAGCCGGACAGATCCTCGGCACTGGCCCGCTGCCCGAGGCACAGCTTGACCCCGTGCTTGTTCATCTGACCGGCAAAGTAGCGCAGGGTTTCGTCGAACTCATCCTTGCCCGGCGCGGCGCGCGCCAGGTTCAATTGGCCGCCCAGCCTGTCCTGCGCCTCGAACAGGGTGACGTCGTGGCCCAGCCGTGCCGCCTCGGCGGCTGCGGCCATGCCGGCGGCGCCGCCGCCGACAACCGCCAGCTTGCGCGGGCTTTCGGCAGGAGTGTCGCGGAATTCGGTTTTGCGGCCCGCCCTCGGATTGACGAGGCAGCTCACCGACCGGTTGGAAAAGATGAAATCGAGGCAGGCCTGATTGCACGCGATGCAGGTGTTGATCTCGTCCGCGCGGCCTTCGCGAACCTTTTTGACGAAATGCGGATCGGCAAGGAATGGCCGCGCCATCGAGATCATGTCTGCATCCCCCGAGGACAGGATGTCCTCTGCCATTGCGGGCGTGTTGATCCGGTTGGAGGCGACCACCGGGATCGACACCGCCGCCTTGATATTGGCCGCCGCCTTGCGCCAGGCCCCGCGCGGCACCGGATAGGCAATCGTCGGCACACGTGCCTCGTGCCAGCCGATGCCGGTGTTGAGAATGCCGGCCCCCGCCGCCTCGATCTTGCGTGCCAGCGCCGCGATTTCATCTGCGGGCGCGCCCCCCTCGATCAGGTCGGCCGCCGAAATCCGATAGATGATCAGGAAATCTGGCCGACACCGCTCGCGCACCGCGCGCACAATCTCGACCGGAAAGCGATGGCGGTTCTCGGCGCTTCAGCCCCAGTCGTCTTCACGCTTGTTGGTATGCGTGACGGTGAATTCGTTAATGAGATAGCCCTCGGACCCCATGATTTCGACGCCATCGAACCCCGCTGCCTGCGCATTGGCGGCGGCTTCGGCGAAATCCTCGATGGTGCGGCGGATATCGGCATCGGTCATTTCACGCGGAACGAAACGGTTGATCGGCGCCCGGATCGGAGTTGGGGCGACGCAGCCTTCGATCTTTGCATAGCGGCCGGCATGAAGAATCTGGGCGCAGATCAGGCTGCCTTCGACCTGAACCGCCTCGCAGATCGGGCGCAGGTGCCGCGCCTCATCCAAGTCATCGATTCGGGACCCTTCGGGATCGAAAACCCCCTCGGCATTCGGCGAAAACCCTCCCGTGACCAGAATCGCCGCCTCGCCACGCGCTCTTTCGGCGTAAAAGGCGATCTGTTTGGCGAGACTGTCCGGCTCGGTTTCCAGCCTGGTGTGCATCGACCCCATGATAACACGGTTTCGCAACATGTGCCCGCCTGCGCGGATGGGCGAAAGCATGGTCCCGAAGCTTTCCCTCTGCGTATTTTCCACTGTGAACGCTCTCCTCAAAACTTCGCTTGATCTATATTCTAACATTCGTTAGATTTTTGGAAAGAAGAATTTTCGGTCACGGGGAGGAGCGCCGATGCAATTCCAGTCAACAGAGGATCAAAAGGCATTTCGGGAAACCGCCAAGCGATTCGCCACTGAAAAACTGGCGCCCAGCTATCAGGAGCGCGCAAGCGGCCACACGTTTGACCGCGCACTGATCCGCGACATGGGCGCGCTCGGGCTGATCGGTGCCGATCTGCCGGAGGAATTCGGCGGACTTGGCGAAAGTTCCGTCACTGCGGGGCTGATCGTCGAGGAGATCGCCTATGCCGATTTCAACGCAAGCTATGTCCAGCTCCTCGGCTCCCTCATGGGGGGGATGGTGGCCAGGCACGCCTCCAAGGATATCGCGTCGGAATGGGTGCCCAAGGTTGTCTCGGGGGATGCCGTCATCGGTCTGGGCCTGACGGAGCCGCGCGGCGGATCGGACGCGGCGAACCTGATCCTCAAGGCCACGAAGTCCGGCAACGGCTGGCGGCTGAACGGCGAGAAGACCTCGATGAGCTTTGCGTCCCAAGCCGACGCAGCCGTGGTGTTTGCACGCACGGGCGATCCTGACGGGGGCTCGCGCGGGGTCAGCGCGTTTTTTGTCGATCTGAACCAGGAGGGCATCAAACGGACCCACTTCGACGACATCGGCACCAAGCCGGTTGGGCGCGGATCGGTGTTTTTTGACGATGTTTTTGTTCCGGCCGAAAACATGATGGCCGAACAGGATCGCGCCTTTGGCACGATCATGGCGGGGTTCGACTATTCCCGCGCGCTGATCGGGCTGGAGTGTCTGGGCGCGGCGCAGGCCTCGGTTGACGAGACTTG
>JBLRXE010000153.1:0-5955 GCA_047920895.1 Roseovarius sp. | reverse complement strand
CGATGTCATAGCCCAAGGTGGCGCGCGCCTGCTCGATCCGCGCATACTGCTGGAGCAGCGCCTCTGTCCCGTCACAGAGCACCGTCAGCGGGTTGGTCTGAAACCCGAGGGCCGCCAGCCTTTCAATCGCCCCCATCTGCGTCTCGGCCAAGGGCGCACTCACCGCGCCCCAGCTATAGGCAAAGAACCGCAACGGCCGCGCGGCGGTGATCAACGCATCCAATTGCCGCAATGATCCAGCGGCGGCATTGCGCGGATTGGCAAAGACCTTGTCGGATTTGGCCGATTGCCGCGCGTTCAGCGCCTCAAAATCGGCATGGCTCATATAGACCTCACCGCGCACTTCCAGAACCTCGGGCGCGCCGGTCAGGGTCTCGGGAATATCGCCGATGGTGCGGGCATTGGCGGTCACGTTCTCGCCCACCTCGCCATCGCCGCGCGTCGCGGCCTGCACCAACCTGCCCCGCTCATAGCGCAGGCTCAGGCTCAGCCCGTCGATCTTGGGCTCGGAGGTATAGGCGAGCGGGGCATCATCCGCCAAACCCAGATAGCGGCGGATGCGCGTGTCGAACTCCGCCACATCCTCGGCCTCGAACGCATTGGCAAGACTCAACATGCGGACGCTGTGCGCCACCTTGGCAAAGCCCTCAGCCGAGGCCGCGCCCACCTGTTCCGACGGGCTGTCGCCACGTTTGAGCGTGGGAAACCGTGCTTCGATCGCCGCATTGCGCGCCTTGAGCACGTCATAGGCGGCATCCGTGATCTCGGGCGCATCCTCGGTGTGATAGGCCCGGTTCGCCGCCGCCAAGAGCACCGCCAGCCGCGCCAACTCGGCCTGCGCCTCGGCTTCGGTCAAATCCTCAACGGCAATCGTGTCGGTCATCGGCCCCTCTCTGGTCCCGGATGAGGCGCCTGTTTACTGCCTGCCCCATGCCTGACCAGAGTGATACTGCCCGACCCGCCCAGCGTCCAGAGCCTGTGCCGCCCTCAGGCCCCGATCGCCAGAGGCCGCCCGCCCATCTCGCCCTGTTCGGGATCGCGCAAAACATAGCCGCGCCCCCAGACCGTCTCGATGTAATTGGCGCCCTCCGTGGCCTCCGCCAGCTTCTTGCGCAGCTTGCAGATGAACACGTCGATGATCTTGAGTTCCGGCTCGTCCATGCCGCCATAGAGATGGTTGAGAAACATCTCCTTGGTCAGGGTCGTGCCCTTGCGCAAGGACAGCAGTTCGAGCATCTGGTATTCCTTGCCCGTCAGATGCACCGCGCGGCCGCCCGCATCTACCGTCTTGGCGTCTAGATTGACATTGATCTTGCCGGTGCGGATCACCGATTGCGAATGGCCCTTGGAGCGGCGGATGATCGCGTGGATACGCGCCACCAACTCGTCCCGGTGAAACGGCTTGGTCAGATAGTCATCGGCACCAAATCCGAACCCCTTGATCTTGCTTTCGGTGTCATCGGCGCCCGACAGGATCAGGATCGGCGTAGCAATCCGCGCCAGCCGCAACTGGCGCAGCACTTCGTGTCCATTCATGTCGGGCAGGCCCAGATCCAGCAGGATCAGATCGTAATCATAGAGTTTGGCCAGATCTATGCCTTCTTCCCCCAGATCGGTGGTGTAGACATTGAGATTGGCATGGGTCAGCATCAACTCGATGCTTTTCGAGGTCGTCGGATCGTCCTCAACCAAAAGTACGCGCATTGGGAACTCCATGGATCATTGCTTCGATACCGATCACACTTGTCAAAAATGGTTAATTACCCGTTACCATTGTTTTGACGCCCAAAACACTCAACTTCAAGTTACCGATATGTGCCCAATACCGTGACTTTGAGCGCCCCCCCGCCATGCTTGGCGACCGCCGCAATCCAGCCGTCAAACTCCTCCTCGCTGAGCCCATAAGTCTCCAACGCCTCACGCCGCGAGATCAGCCCATGGGTCACCCCCCGCACCACCGCGAGCTTGCGCGAGGCAACCCATCGCACGGTATCGGCGGGGGGCAAATCCGCCCGGCTGAACACCGTTCCATCCGCCAGGGTGACAGCCCTTGGCCCTTCCACTTTCTTCAGATACATGACGCTCACCCCTTGGTCTGATGCCTCCAGAATGACCGTTTCAGACTTAATGGGCGATGAAACTGGGCCTTGAGAGTGTTTAGGATTTTCCTATATTCTGAAGGACCCTCGCGGAGACCGCCATGGCACTGGATACGAACAAACCACTGAATTCGCTTGGATTTCCCAAGTCTCCGGCGGAAACGCGGGTGGTTGTTGCCATGTCCGGGGGCGTCGACAGCTCGGTCGTGGCCGCACATCTTGCCACGGAGGGCTATGATGTGGTCGGCGTCACGCTGCAACTTTATGACCACGGCGCGGCGCTGGCCAAGAAGGGCGCCTGCTGTGCCGGCATTGACATTCACGACGCCCGCCGCGTCGCCGAAGAGATGGGCTTTCCGCATTATGTGCTGGATTACGAGAACATCTTTCGCGACGCCGTGATCGACGAATTCGCCGACAGCTATCTGGCCGGGGCCACGCCCGTGCCCTGCATCCGCTGCAACGAGCGGGTCAAGTTCAAGGACCTCCTGGAAACCGCCCGCGATCTCGAGGCCGATTGCATGGCGACCGGCCATTACATTCAGCGCAAAATGGGCGCGCAGGGGCCGGAACTGCACTCTGCAACTGATTCGGCACGCGATCAGTCCTATTTTCTCTTCTCCACCACGCCCGAACAGCTCGCGTTCCTGCGCTTCCCGCTGGGGCATCTGCCCTCAAAACAGGCGACCCGCGATCTGGCCGCGCAATACGGGCTTCAAGTCGCGGACAAGCCCGACAGTCAGGACATCTGCTTTGTCCCCAATGGCAACTACGCCAGCGTGATCGAGAAACTGCGCCCCGGTGCGGCCGAACCGGGCGAAATTGTCCATGCCGATGGCCGCATCCTTGGCACCCATGAGGGCGTCATTCACTACACCATCGGGCAGCGCCGCGGCCTTGGCATCGGCGGGCTGGAAGAGCCGCTCTATGTCGTGCGCCTTGATGTCGAGGCGCGCCGCGTGATCGTCGGCCCCAAGGAAATGCTCTCGACCCGCACCGTGCCGCTGCGCGAAATCAACTGGCTGGGCGACGCGCCCCTCACCTCTCAGGCGGAATGGCAGGTCTCGGTCAAGGTCCGCTCCACCCGCCCCCCGCGCGAGGCGGTGCTGCGCCCCATTTCCGCCACCGAAGCAACGGTCGAATTGCAGACGCCAGAAGAAGGCGTGTCGCCCGGTCAGGCCTGCGTCTTTTATGAGACCGGCGGCACTCGCGTGCTCGGCGGCGGCTGGATCTGGCGCGGTTAAGACCACACCAGAGGCAAATCGCCCCGCTCAGGTATTGAACAGGAAGTGCAGCACGTCGCCATCCTTGACGACATAGCTCTTGCCTTCCGACCGCATCTTGCCCGCGTCCTTGGCCTTCTGCTCGCCGCCCAGACCCACGAAATCGTCATAGGCAATCGTCTCGGCGCGGATGAAACCGCGCTCGAAATCGCCATGGATCACACCAGCCGCCTTGGGTGCCGGCGTGCCTGCCGGGATGGTCCAGGCGCGCGCCTCTTTAGGCCCCACGGTGAAATATGTCTCCAGATGCAAGAGGTCATAGCCAGCCCGAATAAGACGATCCAGCCCCGCCTCCTCCAGCCCCATTTCCGTAAGGAACATCTCGGCCTCGTCCCGCTCCAGCTTGCTGATTTCCTCTTCGATCTGGGCTGAGATCACCACCGAGGCCGCGCCCTGCTCGGCGGCCATCCTGGCCACCGCATCCGAATGGGCGTTGCCCGTAGCGGCATTGGCCTCATCGACATTGCAGACATAGAGGATCGGCTTGGCGGTCAGAAGTTGCAGCATTTTCCATGCCTTGGCATCCTCTGCATCCACTGTCACCGTGCGCGCCGGACGGCCCGCCTCCAGCGCCGCCTGCACGCGCTCGAGCAGATCCGCTTCCGCCCTGGCCGCCTTGTCGCCGCCCTTGAGCTTGCGTTGCAGCCCGGCGCGCCGCTTTTCGACCGACTCGAGATCGGCCAGCATCAATTCGGTTTCGATCGTATCGGCATCCGCCACCGGATCAACGCGCCCCTCGACATGGGTCACATCGCCATCCTCAAAGCAGCGCAGCACATGGGCAATCGCATCCGTCTCGCGGATATTGGCCAGAAATTGATTGCCAAGGCCCTCGCCCTTCGAGGCGCCCTTGACCAAACCCGCGATGTCCACAAAAGTCATGCGCGTGGGAATGATCTGCTTCGATCCGGCAATCTCGGCCAATTTATCAAGCCGCGCATCGGGCACGGCCACCTCGCCCACATTGGGCTCGATGGTGCAAAAGGGAAAATTCGCGGCCTGCGCGGCAGCGGTGCGGGTGAGCGCGTTGAAGAGCGTGGATTTGCCCACATTGGGCAGCCCCACGATTCCCATTTTAAAGCCCATCTCAGACCCTCCATGCCTTGAATTGCGCGCATCTACGGGTTTGCGTGGCCCAAGGTCAAGCCGGGCATTGATTTCCCGCGCGCTTTGCGCCAAACCCGCACGGACCCATTCAGAGGACAGAGCCGCATGACACGCATCGACGCCAAATTCGCAGAGCTGAAGGCCGCCGGAAAGAAGGCCTTTGTTTCCTACATCATGGCGGGCGATCCGGATTATGACACCTCTCTCGCGGTGATGCAGGGGCTGCCCGGCGCGGGCGTGGATATCATCGAACTGGGCGTGCCCTTCACCGATCCGATGGCGGACGGGCCAACCATCCAAGTGGCCGGTCAGCGGGCGCTGGCCGCAGGCATGACGCTTGAGAAAACGCTGGCCATGGCGCGCGCATTCCGCAAGGGCGACGATACAACGCCCATCGTGCTCATGGGCTATTACAACCCGATCTACAATCGCGGCGTGGACAAGTTTCTGGTTGATGCCAAGGCCGCCGGGATCGACGGGCTGATCGTGGTCGACCTGCCCCCCGAAGAGGATGACGAACTCTGTATTCCGGCCTCGAAGGCGGGGATGAATTTCATCCGCCTCGCCACGCCCACCACCGATGACAAACGCCTGCCCAAGGTGCTCGAGAACACCTCGGGCTTTGTCTATTATGTCTCGATCACCGGCATCACCGGGGCGGCGGCGGCGGAGGCGGCGGATGTGGCCCCCGAAGTGGCGCGCATCAAGGCGCAGACCGACTTGCCTGTGATCGTGGGCTTTGGCATCCGCACGCCTGAAACGGCACAAACCATTGCCAGCGTCGCCGATGGCTGTGTCGTGGGCTCCGCCATCGTGGGCGAGATCGCCAAGGGCGGTTCGGTCGCAGAGGTGCTGAGCTTTGTGAAAGGACTGGCAGACGGCGCACATCGCGCCTGAGCGCCGCTTGCACAGCGGTTAATAAAACGTAAACATACCGGAGACTTGCGGAGCAAAGCTAAAGCGCCGTGACTTGACTTGGCGCGCGGTCTCTCGTATAGGTTGTGACATGCTGGACGAAATGGGCAACGGCCCCGGGGGAAACCCCGGCGGCCGTTTTTTCATGCCGTCCAGCCAGAGGGGCCCACCGAAACACACAACTCATGAGGCAAGAGCACGCATGGTTTTGATCACCCCCGATGAGGGGCCCACCGGCCTGACCACCTCGATCAACGCGCTGGAGCAGCAATTGGCCGATATGCGCGCGGATCTGGCAGAGATCTATCAACGGATCAGGTCCGGAGATCTCGACGAACTGAAAAACGCGACCAAGGCCACCACCGAAATCCGGCAATGGCTCAGGATCGCTCTGGAAGCGGAGGCACAGCTTGAACGACGCAGAAAAGAAGACCTTGGCATTGTCCATGGATACGCCCTCGATTTTGACGACGCCCGGCATCAGATCGGGTGCCGACTGGATCGTCTCAGAAGGGCCAGTTGTAAGGGAAGACTTCCTCGATGCCTTGAGT
>JBLRXE010000152.1:0-5970 GCA_047920895.1 Roseovarius sp. | reverse complement strand
CCGCCCGCGCCGACATCGTCGCGGTCAATGACCGCGACCCGGCCTGCGATCGGTTCCTCTTGCCGCTTCTGTTCTTCAAGGGGTTTCAGGCGATTCAGGCCTATCGCATCGCTCATTGGCTCTGGACCACGGGCCGCCGGGATCTTGCGCGCTTCTTCCAGATGCGCGCCTCCGAGGTGTTCGGCGTCGATATCCACCCCGCCGCCCGCATCGGCAAGGGCATCATGATCGACCACGCCCATTCCATCGTCATCGGGGAAACCGCGGTGGTGGGCGACAATGTCTCCATGCTCCATTCCGTCACCCTCGGCGGCACCGGCAAGGAAGAAGAGGATCGCCACCCCAAGATCGGCGATGGCGTGCTGATCGGGGCCGGGGCCAAGGTGCTGGGCAATATCCGCGTGGGCAATTGCTCGCGCATCGCCGCAGGCTCCGTGGTGCTGCAAGAGGTGCCCCCCTGCAAGACCGTGGCCGGCGTGCCTGCGCGAATCGTGGGTGAGGCAGGCTGCGATCAACCCTCAGTCAACATGGATCAGCTCTTGGGGGTGCGCGGCACCTACGACGACGGCAAGAGCGATTGACACCTTCGTGAGTCCCCGTCCCCCGCGCCGAGGGCGGGGCTGCGCCCATTCGCCTCTTGCCGCGCCCCGCCCGATTTGGGATAAGACGGCAACGACCAGTCAACGGAGAGCCTCATGCCCGCGCGCATCTACAAACCGGCCCGCACCGCCATGCAATCCGGCACCGCCAAGACCCGGCACTGGGTTCTGGAATTCGTGTCTGACACCGCGCGCGAGGTTGATCCGCTGATGGGCTGGACCTCCAACGCCGACACCCAAACCCAGGTCCGCCTGCGGTTTGAGTCCAGGGAAGCCGCGTTGCAATACGCCAAGGACCGCGGCATCGACGCTGTCGTGCAGGAACCGCAGTCCCGCAAACCCAACATCCGCCCCGGCGGCTACGGCGACAACTTCGCCACCTATCGCCGCCAAGTCTGGACGCATTGAGCCTTTTGTAAATCTGGGCAAAGTTGTCTCGAAATCGGGGTAAAGATCCGGCGATCATTGTATTTTATCAATATAGAGTAGACGGCTGCAGAATTTCTCCACATCTTGATTGCTGGGGAACGCGATTGTGAAAACATCAATCAACGTCTTGGTTTGAGTATACACGCATCGACCTTTTTCAATGTAGATTCCCTAATCGAGCAACACGAACATGACATTGTGGCCCACGGTGGCTCCCACACGATGGATACGGTCGGTTTGATTGGTTCGGCACCTAACCTCAGGGACCCTTCGAGCATAGATTTGATAATGGATTTCTGTGCGGTGTTCGACCCGTTCTAGCCAATGAGAAAACGGATACGCACGAATCTATGCAAACTTGGTCGGCCGCAAACAGCGTTGCTCGCCAAGACGCAAAAATTGCCTTCATTGAGTGACTTCCACGCAAGAATAAAGTTGGATGGCTTGCCGCAAATTATGTAGATGCGACGACAGTATCGAGCCCTATGCGTGCAGATTCAGCGTTAGAGTGAGCGGAGTTAATCTGCCCTCTTCCGTGAAGTGGGGTAATTTATGAGGCTGCGCCGGATACTTCAGTCAGAGATTTCTCCTGTAAGTCCCCTTCAAGAACACCCGAATCTTGACCTGATGTTCTCGGGATTGGTTTGCGATGATTGCTTGCATTTCAAATAATTCGGACTGAAACAAAGTTTAAGCACATGAAATTCATAGACTAAATAATCTTGCAAAAAATATCATTCTGACGGACGATTATTACAGGCTCAATTGCGAGTCTGAAAAATCAATATGAGCAAAGAGGCTCTTCAGCTGCGGTTCACCCCGCGTTGAAGGGCCTTTTTCGTTGCCGAATCAAACGGCTGCTCGGTTCCAACAGAGGAGAAGTCTGAATGAAACGTCGCGATTTTCTAGGTGGGGTCAGTGCGGTTGGGATGGGCAGTGCGCTCTCCGCCCCGGCACTTCTTTCGACGCTGAGCCGCGCCGCAGCGCAGGGCAGCGACATTCCCGTGGGTCTGCTGTTTTCCCTCACCGGGGCGGTGGCCGTGGTTGAAAGCACACTGCATGATGCGGCTTTGATGGCGATCGAGGAGATCAACGCCGCAGGCGGTGTGCATGGGATGCAGCTGCGCCCGATCATCGAAGATCCGGCCTCTGATCCCGCAACCTATGCCGACCGGGCCCGTCGCCTGATGATCCGCGACAAATGCGTCAGCGTGTTCGGCTCCTACACCTCGGCCAGCCGTCAGGCCGTTCTGCCCGTGACCGAGCAGCGCAAGAATCTCTACTGGTATCCGACGCTCTACGAGGGGCGCGAGTGCTCGCGCAACGTCATGTATGGCGGCGCTGTGCCGAACCAGCAGCAGGATGATCTGATCCCCTGGGCGATCGAGAATTTCGGCCCGCGCTTCTACATGATCGGCAACAATTACGTCTATCCCAAGGAAGAGAACAACTATTGCAAGACCCTGCTGGCCAAGCATGGCGGCGAGGTGGTTCACGAAGAATATGTGCCCTTGGGACATTCCGATTTCAGCTCGGTCATCAACCGCATCCGCGCCGAAGAGCCGGACGTGATCTTTGCCACCGTGGTGGGCGATTCCGATGTGGCCTTTGCCCGGCAGTATCATGCCGCAGAACTGGACCCGGCCAAGATGCCTGTCATCAGCCTCACCCGCTCCGAGGTCGAGGTCAAGGCCATCGGCGGAGAGGCTGCCGCCGGTCACTTCTCTTCCGCGCCCTATTTCATGGGCACCCAGACGCCCGAGAACGAGCGCTTTGTCGAGGCCTACAAATCCCGATACGGCGCGGATCAGGTGACGCATTTCGTCAGCGAAGCGGCTTATTTCCAAGTCTATCAGTTCAAGGCCGCCCTCGAGAAACTCGATCCGGCAAATATCACCCCAGAGGCGATCCGCGACGCCGCGGTCGGTCTCACCTTGACCGCCCCCCAAGGGGAGGTGCTGATCGACGAGAACCTGCACACCCATCTCTGGCCCAAGATCGGACAGTGGCAAGCCAACGGTCAGGCTGAGGTTGTGGTTCAGTCCCAGAGCCGCGTCGCGCCCTTGCCCTACGCTGCCTATGAAGGCCAGCGTTGCACAGGTCAGGGCCTCGTAGAGGGCTGAGCCGCAAGGCAGAACTTTCCGCAGAAACAAGACGACGGATCGCCCGGCCCCTCCAAATGGGCCGGGCCAACGGGAGGGGTGTCTCGATGGACGTGATACTAAACCAGTTATTCGCAGGGCTGAGCATGGCGTCAATTCTGCTCATGATCGCTCTGGGGTTGGCGATCATCTATGGTGCGATGGGCGTCATCAATCTGGCGCATGGCGAATTCGTGATGCTTGGCGCTTATACAGCATGGGCGCTCCAGAGCTATGCCGGTTTCAGTATTATCGCGGCGCTGCCCTTTGTTTTTGTCGCGGTCGCGGCTATTGGCTGGATCATCGAAAAGGTAATCGTGCAACGCCTCTATCACCGTCCTCTGGACACGATCCTCGCGACCTGGGGGATCGGCATCATCCTGCAGCAGTTGGTGCGTTTGTCGGTCGGTGCCGAGTCCCGCTTTGTCAAAGGCCCCGAGATCCTGAGTGGCAACACCCAGATCGGCGGTCTGATCATGTCGAACTACCGCCTCTTCGTGATCGTTTTCTCGCTCTCCGTTCTTGCCGCCTCTTGGGCGCTCATGACCAAGACCGAGTTCGGGATGAAGCTGCGGGCCGTCATTCAGAATCGAAAGATCTCCGAATGCTACGGGATCGAGGCAAAGAACATCTACTCCGTCACCTTTGCTTATGGCGCGGGGCTTGCGGGCATTGCCGGCGCGCTCATCACGCCACTTTTCAGCACGATTCCCACCATGGGCACCGGCCTTGTGGTGGATGCCTTTCTCGTCGTGATCGTCGGGGGCCTCGGCAGTCTGCTGGGGGCCGCCACAGCATCCGTTCTGATCGGTGAGGCAACCGCGCTCTTCTCGATGCTGTTCAATGACACACTCGGGCGCATCGCGGTCCTTGCCGGGATCATTGTCCTGATCCGGTTCCGCCCGCGCGGTCTCTTCCCATCCAATACCCGCCGTTGAGGAGAGCAATATGACAACCAGATTATACTATGATCTCGCGGCACTGGTGATCTTTGCACTTGTGATCGTGCTGGGGGTTCCCGCGCTGTTGGGCTTTGACGGGTTCGAGTTGAACACCTTTGCCCGGTATCTAGCCTTAGCGATCGTATCCCTGGCCCTTGCCCTGTCCTGGGGGAGTGCGGGGCTGCTCAATCTCGGTCAGGCGGCAACCTTTGGCATGGGGTCCTACGCCATGGCCATGCATCTCAAGCTCAAGGCCAGCGGCGCGGCGTTGCCGGATTTCATGGGCTGGAACAATGTGCCGGAATTGCCGCTGCTCTGGGTTCCGTTTCACTCACTCGGCTTTACCCTGTTGGCCGGGCTCCTGGTGCCGGCATTCGTGGGGGGGCTGATTGCGATCTTCATGTTCCGCGCGCGAATTGCCGGCGTCTTTGTTGCGATCATCACCTTGGCCTTTCTGGTGGCCTTTCAACTGGTCGTGATCGAACAGCAGGGCATCACCGGCGGGCAGAACGGTCTCACGGGATTGGCCCCACTCAGCCTGATGGGATGGACGGTCGATACCTACGGGGTCGGGTTTTATTATCTGGTGGCTGGTTGCTTGATGGCGGCGGTCACGTTCGGGCTCTACCTCACGCATAGCAAGTTTGGTTTGATCCTGCGCGCCATCCGCGAGGATGCCGACCGCACGCGGTTCTTTGGTTACAATGTGGCCAATTACCAGACTGTGATCTTCTGTATTTCGGCCGCCCTCGCAGGCTGGTCTGGCATGCTCTACACGCTGGTGCTCGAATTCGCCTCGCCCACTTATATGAGCGTGTCGTTTAGCCTTGCCATCGTCATCTGGTGCGCGGTGGGCGGACGTGACTCGGCGATCGCTGCGGCGATTGGGGCGATTATCGTCAACATGCTCGAAGGTCGGCTCTCGGATGTTTTCGTCGTAGGTTGGCATCTGATGCTTGGCGTGATCTTCGTGCTGGTCGTGATGTTCATGCCAAGAGGGCTGCATGGGTTGGTCAGCGACCTGTGGCAATGGCTGTGGCGCGGCGCGGGCAAAGGGCGCAGCGCTTCCGCTGCTCCGAGTGTCGGCGCGCAGCCGATCAAATCTGGACAGGAGCACTGAACATGAGCCAGCTGCAAGTAACAAATCTGCATGTGGACTTTGGTGGCTTGCGTGCCGTTGACGGGCTGAGTTTCGACGTGGCCCAAGGTGAAATACTTTGCCTGCTGGGACCAAACGGGGCAGGCAAGTCAACAACGCTCGACCTGATCTGCGGCAAGACTCAACCTTCCGGCGGCTCAATCCGCTTTGAAGGGGCAGAAATTTCACAGATGCTGGAGTTCCGGCGCGCGCGCCTGGGCATCGGGCGCAAATTTCAGGTGCCATCGGTATACAAGGAACTGACCGTTGCTGAGAACCTGTCGGTTGCACGGTCGCGTCGCCCGGGTATCTGGCATGCGCTCACCCGTTTTGCACTGTCTGATGGGCATGCAGCTGCACCGATCCTCGAACGCGTCGGGCTGGAGGCCAAGGCGAACGATCTCGCGGGCAACCTGTCACACGGCGAGACCCAATGGCTCGAGATTGCAATGCTGATCGCGCAGGACAGTCGGTTGATCCTGATGGATGAACCCACCGCGGGGATGACCATCCAAGAAACCGAGCGCACCGCCGAGATCTTTCGCGCGCTCTCTACCAGTCACACGCTCATCGTGGTCGAGCATGACATGTCCTTTGTGCGCACCGTCGCAGACCGGATCGTGGTTATGAACCGCGGGGCGATGCTAGCGCAGGGCACGATCGAAGAGATCGAAACCAACGAAGACGTCAAAACCGCTTATCTGGGGCATTGATCATGGAAG
>JBLRXE010000151.1:3528-5998 GCA_047920895.1 Roseovarius sp. | reverse complement strand
CGCAGGTCGGGTGCGCCACGCTGACATGGGCCACGCAGCCGGGACCGAAAAAGGATTTCTCGCGCGCAAAGGTGCGGTCGATATATTGATCGACAAGGACGAAATCGCCCGGCGCCATGTCTTCACGGAAGGAACCGCAGGCGGAGACGCTGATCACATCGGTGACGCCCAGCCGTTTGAGCGCGTCGATATTGGCGCGGTAGGGGACAGAGGACGGGCTATGGACATGGCCGCGCCCGTGGCGTGGCAGAAAGGCCATCGGCACGCCGTCCAGTATGCCGGTCAGGATTGCATCCGAAGGCGCGCCCCAAGGCGTTTCGACGGCCTGCCATGCGGCCCCTTGCAGCCCGTCGATCTCGTAGAGCCCGGAACCGCCGATCACCCCGATCATGGTTTGTGTCATGTGCTGCTGTCCTGTCTGTTGTGTCTTGGGGTCATGGTTACGACGGTTTGCGGCAAATGAAAATGCCCGCGCGGTTGGTGATCCGCGCGGGCTGGCTGGCCTGTTATCCCCGGCAGGCAGGCGTTGGGACGCAGGGCGTCAGCCGAGCATGGCCACGACCTCATCCGTGGTCCAGAGCGCGTTGGCCATGTAACGGAAGTTGATCAGCGCCGCGAGATAGCCGTCGCCCTCGGGCAGCATCGCCGCCGCCGTGCCGTCCGAGACCACCGCCACCTCGAAGCCCTGTTCGAGCAATTCGCGCATATGCCCTTCGGTGCACAGGTTGGCGGACATGCCGGCAAGGATCACCTGATCCACCCCCGCCTTGCGCAGTTGCAGCGCGAGATCGTTGGTTTCCGGCCCGTAGACTTTGTGCGGCGAGCAGATGATGGTCTTGCCGTCGAGGATATAGGGCTTGTATTGCGGCATGTAGTCTGCCCCAGAGCCCTCGAAACCATCCATGCTGACGGGGCTTACCCGGTCGAACATGTTGATGGCATGCATGAGCTTTTCCAGCGCGCCCTCGAATTTCCAGCCCTTGTCGGTCGGGTAATAGTAGTGCGGCGAGATGGCGACGGGGATATCCGCGCCCTTGGCGGCCTTGAACAGGCGCTCGATGTTCTCGACCGTGTTGTTGGCTGTGACACTCCCGCCGACCGCGCCCCAGGCGACCCCGTCGGGCGACAGAAAGTCGATCTGCGGATCGGTGACGACAAGGGCGGCGCGGGACAGGTCGAGCACCATGTCGCTCGGCGGCAGGAACGGCTCGGCGGGGGGCGCATAGGGGTTGTCCTGCGCCTGCGCCCCGGTGGCGGCAAGGCCGGTGGCAGCAGCGGCAAGGGCCGCGGTGCCGGTCAGGGCCTGACGGCGGGTGAATTTCGCATCCTGATCATGGTCATGGCAATTGCACATGGTTTGTCTCTCCTGAGGGGTGGTTGAATAAAAGCAGACTGGCAGGTGCGATGTGCCTTTGCGTCCCGAATACGGGGCGTTCATGATTATTTCGGTGCCATTTCTGCCGGTGTTGTGGCAGGTTGCGGGCCATGCAGATCACCGGGACCCATGACCGCATCCTCAGCGAGCTGGACATCCAGCCCGAGCCTTTTGCGCTCTGTGCGCTGGAGGGTATGTGCAGCCTTGGGCTGGGGCGGGTGCCGGGGGCGACGTTGCACTATGTCCTGAGCGGTGTGGGGCATCTGAGCCTGCAGGGGCATGGGCCGATCCCGCTTGCACCGGGGCGGATGGTGCTGGTGCCGTCCTGTGCGCAGCATTCGCTGAGCCACAACGGCACCGGGGCGACGGGCCTGCCGGAGTGTCGGCCTGCGGGGCTTGATCTTGAGGAGCATGTGGCGCGCGGCGAGGGTGAGGGCACGATGGTGGTGCTTTGTGCGCGGTTGCATCTGGGATTGCGTGGCACGCATGGGCTGATTGACCTGATGCGCGCGCCGCTCAGTCTTGACCTGACCACGGCACCGGGGGCGGCGCGGGCGATGGAGACGCTGCTGGCTGAGGTCACGCAACAACGTGCCGGGGGACGGGCGATGGTGCGGGTGTTGCTGTTGCAATGCGTGATCGAGATGTTGCGCGGTCGGCTCGAGGCGGGCGATCCGGGGGTCATGTGGTTGGGCGCGCTGGCCGATCCGGGGCTGTGGCGTGCGCTTTGCGCCATGCTGGACGATCCCGCCGCGCCGCATGCGCTCGAGAGTCTCGCCGAGGCGGCGGGCATGAGCCGGTCGCGGTTCGCCGAGCGGTTTCAGGCAGCCTATGGGCAGGGACCGATGGGATTTCTGCGGGCGTTGCGGTTGGCGCGTGCGGCGCAGCTCCTGGTGGATCAGCGCGTGCCGGTCAAGCGGGTGGCGCAGATGGTGGGATTTGCCAGTCGCAGCGCCTTTAGTCGCGCCTTTGTCGAGGCTTGGGGACAGTCGCCTCGCGCCTTTCGACTGGGTCAGGAACGGTGATCAGGCGGCGGAGCGCGCGCAGAACGTGACCATATTGCGGCCCTGCGCCTTGGCTGCGTAGAGCGCGCGA
>JBLRXE010000151.1:0-3518 GCA_047920895.1 Roseovarius sp. | reverse complement strand
CCAGCAACTGTCCGACTCCGGGTGCTTGGCCCATGAGGGCGGGGGCGGCCATGGTCACGCCGATCGAGATGGTGACATGCAGCGGGGCGGACTGTGCCGTGACGGTGATTGGTGTCTGGGCGATCATGGCGCAGAGCCGGTCGGCGGTGCGCTGGGCGCGCCTGCGGTTGCTGGCGGGGGTCACGATCAGAAACTCCTCACCGCCGATTCGGGCGAGCATGTCGCCCTTGCGCAGATGTGCGCGCAGATGGCGCGTGACCGCGCACAGCACCCGGTCGCCGGCAGCATGCCCGTGACGGTCGTTGACCTGTTTGAAAAAGTCGAGATCGGCCAGCATCACGGCAAAGCTCTCGCCTGAGGTCTGGCTTGTCTCGATCAGCCGTTCCAGAAAGGGCAGGGCATAGCGGCGGTTATGCGCGCCGGTCAGCGGATCGATCATCGCCGCGTTGAACCCGTCGCGCAGAGCTGCGCGCAGACGCTCGCCGCGCCGTTTGCGGCGCAGTTGCGCCGTGATGCGCAGGATCAACTCCAGAGGGTCGGGAAGGCCTGTGATCACATCATTCGCGCCCATATCGAGCAGGGTCACGCCAAGGGCTGCGGCATCCGCCTCTAAAAGCGTGATGATCGGGCAGGCGCGACTGCGCGGTGCGGCCTTGAGTTCGGCCAGAAGGCGCAGGCCATCTTCGGCCTCGGCCCCGGTGATGTGCAGCAGGTAGACATCGGCGGCCGGTTGCGTATCGGCGCGCGACAGGGCGCGGTTCGCGTCGATGACGGTCGTGGCATGGGCGGAATGGCGCGCCAGCAGGGTTTGCAGGCCATAGGCCCCGGCGCGAGAGCGGGCGATGATCCCGATGCGGCCCGGCGCATCAAAGCCCGGAGGGGCCTCGGCAAAGCCCAGAACCTGTGCGCCGCCGATTTGCAGGCTGAGTTCCTGTTCGCCGTGATGCTGGCGCAAGAGATTGCGCAGGCGCGCCAAGAGCAGCGCTTCGGGCACCGGTTTGCTGAGAATATCATCCGCCCCGGCGCTGAGTGCTGCGCGGCGTTCGGTCGGACAGTCCGTCGTCTGGAGGAACATCAAGGGAATGGTCCGGCTGCCTTCGGCGCGGCGCAGGGCGGTGACGAAGTCCGAGGCCGTGGCATCGGGCAGGCAGGCATTGGCCAGGATCAGATCAGGGCGCTGCACGACGACCAGGCGCAGCGCCTCTTTGGCCGAGGCCGCCTGAACGACCTCGTAATGTGCGTGGCATAATTTGACCTTCAACACGATCCTGTTGGTCGCAAGATCGTCGACGATCAGAATTTTTCCTGACATGGACGCGACGCCTTTGCTCTTGCCCTTTACGATTGGTTCACTATCCATGGCAGAGGTTAAGAAAACCTTTCCAGAAATTAACCGGGATCACGATGCAGCAGGAAACCGCCGAAACGATTGCCTTGCAGGCGCTGGGCTGGCTCGCGGCGCAGGACGAACTTTTGCCGGTATTTCTGGGGGCGACGGGGGCCTCCGAGGCGGACGTGCGTGCGCGCGCCACAGAGCCGGAATTTCTGGGTGCGGTGCTGGATTTCCTCATGATGGACGATGCTTGGGTCGTGGGTTTCTGCGATGCGCAGGGGTTGAAATACGAGACGCCGATGATGGCGCGCGCGGCCTTGCCGGGCGGGGCGCAGATGAGTTGGACATGAGCCGTGCCGACGGGATTCTCTTTGACAAGGACGGCACGCTGTTCGATTTTCACGCCACATGGAGCGTGTGGGCGCATGGAGTGATTGCCGATCTGTCAGAGGGCGACGCCGCCGTTGAGGCACGCCTGGCCCAAGAGGCGCATTACGATATGGTGGCGCGGCGATTTCACCCCACCAGTCCGATTATCGCGGGCACCAACCGCGAGGCTGCCGAATGTCTGGGCCGCGCCCTGCCGGGCCGTGCAGTGGAGGATATAGAGCACCACCTGATGCTAAGTGCGGCCACAGCGCCGCTTGCCCCGGCGGTGCCCTTGGCGCCCTATCTTGAGGGGCTCGCTGCGCGGGGGCTGCGGCTGGGCGTGATGACCAATGACACCGAATACGGCGCGCGCGCGCATTTGGGCAAGGCCGGTGTGCTGGAGCATTTCGATTTTATCGCCGGGTTCGATTCGGGCCATGGGGCCAAGCCCGCGCCGGGGCCGCTTTTGGCATTCGCGCGCGCCATGACGCTGGAGCCCGCCCGCGTGGTCATGGTCGGTGACAGCACCCATGACCTGTTGGCGGGGCGCGCCGCGGGGATGCAATGCGTGGGTGTGCTGACCGGCACCGCCGCACGCGCCGATCTTGAGGCTTTGGCGGATGTCGTGTTGCCCGATATCGGGCATATCCCGGCCTGGCTGAGCGCATGAGGCACCATCCTCTGTTCGGGCTGGCGCTGGCGACGTTCGGCGCGCTGATGCTGACGCCCGATGCACTCTTCATGCGGTGGTCGGGCATGGGCGGCTATCAGATGGTCGGCTGGCGTGGCCTGTTGATGGGGCTGGTTTTCCTGATCCTCTGGGGCCTGACCTCCAAGCAGCGGCTGCGCGATCTGGGGATTCTTGGTAGCGGTTACGGGATTGGCATCGTGATCTGCCAATATGCCAATGCCACGCTGTTCAGCCTTGGGATTGCCAATGCGCCGGTCGCTGTCGTGCTCTTTGCCGTGGCCACCGTGCCGGTGTTCGCCGCGCTCTTTGCGCGGCTCATCATCGGGGAACCGACGCGCGCCGCCACATGGATCACCATTGCCGTGGTCATGGCGGGCATCGCGCTTGCGGTCTTTGGCGGGGGGCATGGCAATGTGATGCTGGACCGTGCCGCGCTCTGGGGGGCGCTGGCGGGGCTGGGTGTGGCGATGGTGCTGGCGCTCAATTTCGTGATCCTGCGGGCGCAGCCGCAGGTGCCGATCCTTCTGGTGATCGGGTTGGGCGCGGTGTTGGCGGGGGCAACGGGTGTGATCGTGACCGGGCCTGCACTGATGCTGCAGGGCGAGGTCTGGGCGATTGCGATCTGTGGCCTCGTAATCCTGCCGGTGTCGTTCTTTTCGCTCTCGCTTGCCTCGCGCTATACCCATGCTTCGAATGTGAGCCTCTTGTTGCTGTTGGAGACGGTTCTGGGTCCGCTCTGGGTCTGGCTGGGCACCGGTGAAGGGCCGACGCCGATGATGCTCTTGGGCGGTATGATCGTGGTGATCAGTCTGGCGATTTACCTCTGGCAGACCGGGCGGCGGCGCATGGCGCTGCAATCGTGATCCGCGAAAAGCAAAAACGACAGCATACGTCGCGAAGCGGCATGTGAGGTCGCCCTGAGCGGTGTTTCGTGAGGTCAAACGAGCACCGGAGGGGCATCAGATGGTCGAAGATCTCAAACGCAGGACACGCAGCGGTGGGCGCGCGGGCGGGGTGGCCCGGCGCGGGAATGCGGTCATCGAACAGATGCCGTGGAACCCGCCCATCAACCGCGACCGCCCGACCGAGCCCCTGACCGATGCGGGGGTGCTGGCCATCCACGAT
>JBLRXE010000150.1:0-6020 GCA_047920895.1 Roseovarius sp. | reverse complement strand
CGCGGTGTCGGGCGGCTTGCACGGCGGTTGCCATCTCAGGCGCTTGGCGTTAGGCTCTTTCTCTTGTGAAGATCATGGGGATGAAACCGAATGGAATTGCGGGCACGGGTCGATCAGGCCCTCAAACAGGCGATGCGCGACAAGGCGGCGAGCCGGTTGGCGACCCTGCGTCTCATCAATGCGGCCATCAAGGATCAGGAGATTGCCGGGCGCAGCGCGGACGGGGCAACCCCGGTCGGTGACGCGGAAATCATGGCCATTCTCGCCAAGATGACCAAGCAGCGCAACGAGAGCGTGCGTGCCTATGAAGAGGGTGGGCGGCTGGATCTGGCAGAGCGCGAGCGCGATGAGATTCGCGTCATCGAGGAATTCCTGCCGCGCCAGTTGGCCGAAGACGAGATCGCCGCTGCCATCGACAGGGCGATTGCAGATGTGAACGCGAGCACGATCCGCGACATGGGCAAGATCATGGGCAAGCTCAAGGAGCGCCATGCGGGCCAGATGGATTTCGGCGCGGTTGGACCGCAGGTCAAGGCCAGACTGGGCTGAGGTCCACTCAGGCGGGCGCGAGATGCACCACCTGTGCGCCCGGTATGGCGGATAGGGTGTTTGCGACCTCTTCGGGCGACATCAGACACATGGCGGTGCTGAGCGCATCGGCCATCGCGGCGCTGTCTGCGGTGACGCTGAGGAGTAACCAGCGGGCTGTTGCGGGTTTGCCGGTCCGGGGATCGAGGATATGGCCTGCTGTGCCCTCTGCATCGAACACGGTGCCCAAGGGGGCGGAGGAGGCTAGAGCGCGGTCGCGCAGGCCGATCTGCGGGCGGTCGGGCGCGTCGAGCGTCACCAGCCAGTCTTGGCCATTCGGTTGACCGCCAAGGGCACATAATTCGCCGGTATCGATCAGGATGTCGCGCAGCCCCTCGGCCTGCAAGAGATGCGCGATGCGATCCGCGATATAGCCCTGCGCGATTCCGTTGAGCGTGAGTGCCATGCCGGGGCGCAGGGTGACGGCAGTGGCGTCATAGTGAAGATCTGCCCATGTGCCATGCGCGCGGGCGGTGGCGATGTCGGCCTCCGAGGGGGCATGGCCCGCACTGTAGCTGCGGGCGTAGAGATCCCAGAGTGGTTGTACGCTGGGATCAAAGAGCCCGCCCGTGGCGCGGTGTGCGGCGGCGGCCAGAGACAGGCAATCGAGCAACTCGAAAGGTGGCGTGTCGAGGTGGCCGGTGGCGTTGAGCAGGCTCAGCGCAGAAGTGGTGCGGTAGAGGCTGAAGATCTGTTCCAGCCGTTCGATTTCGGCGTGGGCGGCCAATGTGATCCGCTCCGCCTCGGGGTGGCTGAGCGTGATCGTGGCGCGTGCGCCAAGGGCGGTGCCCTGCCAGCGATAAAGCGTCGTCGCCTGAGCCCTGTGGCCAAAGGCGAGCGTTGCGGCGGAGATGCTCAGGAAACGGCGGCGAGAGAGAGTCATGTCAGTTCTGCCTTTCACGGGACAGTTGGTTGAGCCGTGCCTCGAAATCGTCCTCTTCGGCGCGGTCCGTGGTGCTGGTGACGATCGGCACGGCCGAGAGCACATCGGCATCCGCCACCTCTGCCAGCCTCAGGACATGCCCGCCGCGCGCCTCTGCAAATGCGGTGGCGTCTTGGGCGGTGAGGAAAGGCACCAGTTCCGGCGCGTCCATGCCGCCCGTCGCATCCGAGCCGATGACGTAATGCGCCGTCGTGGCGGCGATCCAGTTGTCGGCGCCGGGCTGATCCCAACTGGCGGCGGCGGCCATGTCGTTGACATAGATGGCGGTGATGGCGTGGCTCTGTTCCGGCATGCGCTGATAGGCGATGGCGTCGCGCACCTGACTGAAAAAGAGCGGGTGATCCACGCCCTCAAGATGCACCTGCGCCTTGGGGCCGGGATGCTCCAGCAGGTCCATCTGACAGTAATGGCCGACCGCCTCGGCGGTCAGGGCGACCGGGTCGGGGCGGGTGGCCACCTCTTCCTTGCAGGCGGCAAGGGCGAGGGGCAAGAGGAGGAATGGGAGCCATTTCATGGCGTGACCCTCCGCAAGGCGGCGACCGCCAGACCAAAGGCGGCCAGAGGCCAGAGGAGGACCGATATCAGCGCATGAGCCGCCGGGATGGTTTGCGCCGCGCCGCCAAGGCCAGAGGCCGCCGCGGTCGCCTCGGAGGCGGCAAGGTTGTAGAGGCGGAAGGCATCGGCGGGATTGGCCAACAAGAGCCATGGCAGGGCGTGGGTGGTGAACGCCCCACCGCTGTCGGCCACAACCGCCGCCAGAAGCCCCAGATCGTAGAGCACGACCAAGGCCAGCCAGACGCCAATCGCCAACCCCGCGGCTGCCCCCGGACGCCGGGCCATGGCCGAGAGCGCATAGCCCAAAGCCAGAAATACCGACCCCAAGAGGATCGAGGACCAGAAGAGGCGCAGAAGCGCAGGCAGGCCTGTCACCGCCTTGGAGTCGGTGGCAAGGGCGGCGATGGCGGCCAGCCCATAGCCCACGCCCACGGCAATCGTCAGCACCGCCAGATGCGCCGCGAACTTGCCCATCAGGATGCCCGAACGCGACACCGGATAGCTCAGCGTGAGCGAGAGCGTGCCGCGCTCGACCTCGCCCGCCACGGCGTCAAAGGCCATCAAAAGCGCCATCAGCGGCACGAGGTAGACGCCGAGCGAAGTCAGGCTGGCCACCGTGACCGAGAGCGCATCGACGCCGACATCGCCTGTGGGCGCGCTGCCGGCGGCCGAGAGAACAAGGGCAAAGAGCGCCATCAGAACAACGGTGATCGTCACCCAGCGATTGCGCAGCGCGATGCGGAATTCGGTGGCACCAAGGGCGCATACGGGGCGGATAAGGGCGGTCATTGGTCATCTCTCCGGCTGAAATGGCTGTAGATGTCTTCGAGGCTGGGCGGGATGATTTCGACATCCTCGATCAGTTCCTGGATCGCGGCGATATGGCCCAACCGCGTCAGTTTCTCGTCATGGGCGCAGGTCAAATCGACCATGACACCATTGCGCCGCCCGCCGGACAGTTGCGCCGCCACCTCATCCGCCGCCCCCGGACGCGCCGAGACCTGAAGCCGAATGGGCAGGGCGGCCTGACGGCGCAGGGCATGGAGCGTGTCATTGGCCATGAGGCGCCCGCGGGAAAGGATCACGATCCGGTCGGTGCGGGCCTCGACCTCGGTCAGAGCATGCGAGGAGAGCAGGATCGCGGCCCCCTCTGCGGCCAGACCGTCGAGGATGGCGTAGAACTCGCGGCGCGATACGGGGTCAAGGCCGCTGGTTGGTTCATCCAGGACCAAAAGGCGCGGTTGGCCGATCAGCGCCTGTGCGAGACCGACCCGCTGGCGCATGCCCTTGGAATAGGTGCCGATGCGGCGACGGGCGGCGTCACCGAGCCCCACACGTTCCAGCAACCCCATTGCCTGCGCCGGGTCACAGCCGCGCAGGCGCAGGTAGAGGCGGATTTGCTCGAGCCCCGTAAGGGCGGGGTGAAAGGCCACGTTTTCGGGTAGATAGGCGGTGCCGTCGCGGGCGGTCTGGCTGCCGGGGGCGGCGCCCAACACCTCAATCTGACCCGAAGTGGCAGGGATCAGGCCAAGGATGATCTTCATAAGCGTGGACTTGCCTGCGCCATTATGGCCCAAGAGCGCCACCCGTTCGCCGGGGGCGACGGTAAAGCTCACCGCATCAAGTGCGGTCACACCATCGTAGTGCTTAGTGACTTGCGAGAGGGTCAAGCGGGTCATTGTCTGTCTTTCTGTTGCGCGCGGTGGTCATGGCGCGGGTCTCCATCGCGGCGATGTGGTCTGGCACCGCCACGAGGACGGGCCGCATAAGGGGCGCGCTGTCCAGAACACCGCCCGGCAGGGACGCGGGGAAATGTTTCTGGCTCCAGCGGATCAATTGCACCGCAGGCGCACCCATCAAGAGGCTGGCGGCGGGTTGTGACCACAGGATATGGTCCATCAGGTCATTGGGGCGAAAGCTGGTATCGGCGATGCCATTGCCATCCAGATCAAAGGCGGGATGGTCCGACCAATAGTTACCGCGCCCGTCATGGCTCCATTCCACATGCTTGGTGCCCACATATTTCACCTGCGTGCGGTTGCCGACAAAGGCATTGCCTGTGATCGCGTTGCGCTCCGATCCGGCGGTGAAATGGATGCCGATGTCGCAGCCCTCAAAGCGGTTGTCATAGATCAGGTTGCGATGCGCGTTGTAGATGAAGGTGCATTTCTCGGTGCCGCCGCGCACCAGATTGCCGCGAATATCGGCGTTGTTGGCATAGTTGAGCATGAGGCCGTGACTGCGGTCCCCGAGGCTGAGATTGTCATGCACGATGATGCGGTTCGAGAACATGAGCGCAAAGCCCAGCGTGTTGCCGATCGAGATATTGCCCGATACCTCGGAATTGTTGGCATACATGTAATGCACCGCAAAGCGCAGGTCGCGCATCAGGTTGCGGCGGAATATGCCGTCGTTGGAGGCGTTCACGAAGATGCCATCACGACCAAGGCGGATGTCGTTATCCTCGATGATCGTGCCTGGCGCGTTCCAGACATAGACGCCGTTCCCCCGGCTGTTCATATGGTGATCGCTGCGCCCGACAATACGGTTGCCGCGCACGGTGGCACCCTTGGGGCCATGCACATCGACCCCGTAGAGATTGCCGAGGATGTCGTTATCCTCGACCAGCACGCGCGCCGCAGTCCGGGTGATCTGCACGCCACTGTCGATGGCGTCATGGTCGCTGCCCGATCCGGTCAGAGTAAGGCCGCGCACGGTGATATCGCTGCCGGTGATGGTGATCACGCTGCCGGTGCCGCCCGCGTCGATAGTGGCCGCCCCGTGCCCGTCGAGGGTGAGCGCGCGGTCGAGTGTCACCGGACCTGCATGCAGGCCCGGTGCGAGGGTGAGCACATCGCCGGGCTTGGCCCCGGCGATGGCAGTTGCAAGCGCCCCGGTCTCTGCTGGCACCCGTCGTTCCGCCGCGGAGACAAGTGTCGCCGCACCGAGAAACAGGATCAGGCTGAGAAAGAGGCGAAACATGGTTCAGGCGCCTTTCGGTTCGACGAACATACGACCGCGCATTTCCATGTGCAGCGCATGGCAGAACCACTGGCAGTAATACCAGTAGACCCCCGGCTTGGCCGCGACAAAGGTGGCCGAGGCGGTCGCCTGCGGTGCCAGTTCCATCGCCACGCCGTGATCGCCCATGCAGAACCCATGCGTGAGATCGTCGATATCATCGAGGTTGGTTACGATGACCGTCACCTCGTCGCCTTCCTTGACGGTAAAGCTCTCGATGCTGAACGCGGGGGCCACGCTCGACATGTAGACGCGCACCTTGTTGCCGTCGCGGATGATCGTATCGGTCCATTCGTCGATATTGACCCCGTCCTTTTCGGCCTGCGCGCGGGCGTCTGCCCACATCGGATCGTTACGATCCCAGTTGTTGCGCGGGTTCACGACAGAGCGGTGGACGATGATGCTGTCATGCGGCTCGGCAAAGGTCGGGCCGTCATGCAGGAGCGTCAGGTTGGTGCCCTCCATCGAGAAAAGCTGCTCGTTCTCGGGCTTGAGCGGACCCACGTTGAGGAAACGATCCTTGGAGAATTTATTCATCGAGATGAACCATTTGCCATCCGCGTCCAGCGTCTCGCCCATAGAGGTCGAGTTGTGGCCGGGCTGGTAATGCACATCCACCTTGGTGCGGATTGGATCGACGTTTTCACCCGCATAGGCGCGCACCGCGTCCTCGATGTTCCACATCACCACCTGACTGTCGAGAAAGAGCGTGGTCAACGCATTGCCCTTGCCGTCAAAGGCGGTGTGGAGCGGCCCGAGGCCCAATTCCGGCTCGGCCACCACGGCAGAGCGCGGGTCGATGTCGCTCTCGAACAGCGCATCGAGCTTGCGCACGTCGATCACCGACACCGTGGGCGATAGCTTGCCGCCGATGCACAGGTGGATCTTGTCGGGGGCCATGTTGCAGCCATGC
>JBLRXE010000149.1:0-6020 GCA_047920895.1 Roseovarius sp. | reverse complement strand
CCGAGCAGGCCTTCTCCCGCGCGCTTGTCCTCGGCGAGCACCCGGTGGTTCGCGCCAGCCTGGCCGGCGTGCTCCACCGCAAGGGGCAGGTGGAGCGCGCCGAGCAGGCCTGCCGGCAGGCGCTGGCCGCCCCCGCGCGTCTCATGCTGCTGGAACAGCTTGCGCAGACGGAGGCGGCGGTTGAGGCCCTCGCACGCAAGACCGGGCTAACGGTCGCCAACGCCTCGCAACATCTGCAACAGCTGCGCCGCGTCGGGCTCGTCACCAGTCGGCGCGCGGGCAAGGCGGTGATCTACCGGCTGCAGGACAGCCGCAGCATCGCGCTCATGGGGCTCTTGAGCGCGGTGGCCGAGACCAATCTGGCGCAGGTCACGGATATCCTCGACGGGCTCTCCGGTGGCGCCCTCGCCCCCGAACCGATCACCCGCGCCGCCCTTGCAGAGCGGCTGGCAGCGGGCGCTGTCACCCTGCTCGACATCCGCCCCGAGGACGAGTTCGCCGCCAGCCATATCCCCGGTGCGCGGCAGGTCAACCTTGGCGATCTCGAGGCGCTGATCCCGTTGCTCGATCCGGCGCGCGAAATCATCGCCTATTGCCGTGGGCCTTATTGCCTCTATGCGCATCAGGCCGTGGCCCTCTTGCGTCAACGCGGCCTGAGCGCCCGTCGCCTGCTCGGCGGCCTGCCCGAGTGGCGTGAAGACGGGCGGGCCATTCTCGCGCTGTCGTCGCCGTGACGCGGCCTGCGCGACAGACGTCATGTCTGACCGGCGGATGTAAAGCACGTTGCGTCTGATCGGGTTCACATCGCCCCGGCTCGGGAGTCGGGGCCTCCACGCTGCCTCGGCAAGGTCCTGGGTCAAGCCCGGGACGGGTGTGTTTTCGATTGAGCGCAACACGCCCTAGGCGCACAACATCGCAACGGCGAGAAACTCGGCGAGTTTCTTCGCGCGCTTCGGCAGTCGGGCATCACCGTCGCGTCGCTGAAACTGACGTGGAACCCGCGGAACGGAGACGATCGTAGCAAAATACAGGGCGACGGATTGCTACATGTATCTCAGCCATGCGTGTCCGGGGAGATTGCACTTCGACCATGAGAGCCCTCACGCGGCCAACACTTCCATGATCGGATTGTTCACATTCAGCAGAAACCCTCAGGGACTGATTGGCGGGTGGATGTCACGTCTGGAATTGACAACCTGATGTCTCATCAAAAGGAGTGCAATTTGTTCATCGAGAAACTTTAGGTATCGCCCATATTACTCAGGATGCTTTCTGCATTTATGATGGACTGAGCAATCTCGGTGGTCGTTGTGCGTTTTGCCATCGCTTGTTTGCGGATGAGATCATAGGCTTCGCGCTCGGTGATACCCCGGTGCCGCATCAGGATAAACTTGGCGTCATTCACCTTTTGCACATTCTCCAGCTTCTCGCGCAGTTTCGACAGATCCTTTTCAAAGCGCGCTTGTTCGGATTGAAATCGCCGTGCCATCAACATGCTGCTCAGCACGCCTGCCGCGCGAACGGGCTTCATCAATACCGAGTGGGCACCAATTTCCAGAATGACATCGAGCGTGGAGGGGTTTTCATAGCCCACAATGGCAATGGTCGTGATGGGGCGTTCGCGTCGGTCGAGGAATGTTTTCAGTTCTGAGGCCGACTGGTCCGTGACGTCCACAAAGACCATATCGAACTTGTCCGGCAGCGTTTTGGGAAGTGGCCACATATGTTCAAAACTACAGCCGATCCTGTTTACCTGCTGCAAGAGTTCATCCGCGCTACGGTCGCGCGGATGCACCAAAAGAACGTTTTGATCCCGTAAATCCTGGATCAGGTCATGCATGACGCCCGCCGCTCGCCGTTACCTTGTGCGTGCGAAAGCTCCAATCATGGATGGCCGGGTAGACGAGATAGGGGTCAGGCTTGATCGCGCGCCGCACCTTGAGGTCGACCTCGAACTCTCCTTCCGAGTTGACCATGGCGATCCGGGATTGCAGATATGTATGGTTGTTGTCCGGATCAATCTTGATCTGACCTTGTGGCGCATCGAAAGCCTCACCCAACAAGGCCTCTCGCAGGCAATCAGTATCCATTTCCCCAGTCTCCTCCAACGCCGCCGCGAACAGATGCACCTGGCTATAGGCCGCTTCGCAGCAACTGGTTACATCAATAGTCGAACCGAATTTCTGTTCATAGGCCTTGAGGAAGCGCCGATTTGCCAAAGAGCTGATCGACCGGAAATAGGGGGCCGCCGTGATGTGACCGACGGCAGCCTCGGCACCGATCGCGCTGATTTCTCCCTCGTTTGTGGTCAGGCTGGCGATGGGACAAACCCGCCCGTCGCCGCCCGAAGCGTGATAGGCGCGGTAGAATTCGATGCAGGATTGGCCGACAATCGTCGAGAAAATTGCATCCGGTTTCGCGTCCTGAATTTCCTCGAGCACTGCACGAAACCCATCGGCGCGCGTCTCGAGATCAAAATACCGCTCACCGACCACTTCGCCGCCACCTTGCCTCAGGACGTTGCGCATCACGCGATTGGATTCGTAGGGATAGATATAGTTGGAGCCGACAAAGAAGATCCGCTTACCATAGGCGCTCATGAGATAATTCGCCAGTGGCACGCTGTTCTGGTTCGGGCATGCGCCGCCATAAATGACATTCGGCGAGTATTCGAAACCCTCGTAAAGTGTGGGATAGAAGAACAGTGCATTGCGCCGCTCGACGATCGGCAAGACCTCTTTGCGCGACGACGACATGTAGCATCCAAAAATGACGCTCACCTTGTCTTCGATGATCAAGCGCTCGGCCAACTCTCCGTATCTGGTCACATTAGAGCCGGGGTCATAACCCACCGCCTCAAGCGGGCGCCCACGCACGCCTCCGCGCTCGTTGATTTGATCCAAGGCGAGCAGCGCGCCATTCAGTTGCGACTGTTCAATGATCGAGGTGACACCCGTCGTCGAAAAGAGTAATCCGATCTTCCAGCTTTCCTTGTTTGTCACGTATTGCTACCTTCATTCAGAAGTATTGGAACTGGATCTGACCATCTTTATAATCTGCGTACACCAATTCCATAGCCTGACCGGAGGCAGCCACAACAGGAGCCGCTCCGTCAAGCAGGAAACCTGCCAAAGGAAATTCTAAATTTCGCCGAATGGCCCGGCGCAAACCTCGCGCACCAAACCGCTTATCATATCCTTCTACCGAAAGAAAATCCCTCAGGGTTGTGCTGATACTCAGTGACAGGTCGTGTTTTTTAAGCCTGCGGTTCAATCGGCTCATCTCGACATCGACCAGCGCCGGCATCTTGTCGCGGGATATCCAGTTGAACGTATCAACATGGTCTATCCGGTTCACGAGTTCAGGTGGAAACCGATTCAAGAGGGAGGTCATGACAATATCATGGGCGCGCTCACGCCGGGATTTTCCGGAGGTCTTGATCCGCTGCCATAGGTTTCCGCTATTCTCATCCAGCGTCATCAGTTCCCTTGCCCCGAGGTTCGAGGACATGAACACCAGTGCATTTCGGAACGAATAGGTGCGTTCACCCGAGGCAACCGTCAAAAGCCCATTGTCAAATACGTTCATGAGGGCGAGCACGACCTCGTTGCTGGCCTTCTCAAGTTCATCGAAGAGAACCAGCCCGGGCAAGTTGCGCGTGCCCTCGATTTTTTCCTGATCGAGAATGGTGGTCCCCTCCTTGGACCCCACATAACCGGGAGGCGCGCCGGTCAGAGCGGCGGCGTAATGCTCTTGCGAAAGCGTGTTCATGTCGATCCTGCAGAACGCATCGGCATCCCCGTAAAGAGCGCGCGCCAGCGTGCGCACCGTCTCGGTCTTGCCCACGCCAGTCGGGCCACAGAACAGAATGGTCGCCAAGGGTTTGCGCGGGTCGCCGATATCGGCCCGAACCACCTTGAGAATTTCCATAAGCTGTTCGAGGCTCTCGTCCTGGCCGATAATGGCCGCCCGCAATTCCGCTTCGATCTGTGCAAGATCAAACGTGAAACGGGTTCTCAAGCCGGTATTGACCATGTCCACACCAGTCGGTGCTGTTCCGGTCATGCGGGCATTCTCGTCGGCCAGAGCCGATGCAAGTTTTTGCTGGCGGGCGGTGTCGTGCAAGCGATCGGTCAAAAATGGCATGGCATTTCCAGAAGGTTAGTGAGGCTGTGGAACGGCGCATCGCTGCGCCGTTCTCAAAGAGGGTGAAAGGCTGGTCAGTTCGCCTCTTTTTCCTTGGCACCGGTCGGCAAGCCGCCAACCGGGCAGCACGCGACGCCCACCGTCGTTCGGGTGAAGGATTCGACTTGCTCGCGAGTTTTCTCCGCGTCGTTCACCCAGTTGCGATAGAACTCGAACGGGCACTCGGCCACGCCCTTGTCCCCGTCGCCGGAGGCATGGATTCCGGTGTAGCCGCGATGCAAGAGCTTGAAGAGGTGGTTCTGCGACTGATCATTGGCGCGGGCATCCCGGATTTCGGGAATGGAGAGCTGTGCATACTGGATGCCCATTTCCTCTTCGCCACATTCGCCCAAAGTGCGCCCATCAAAGCCAATAAGGGCTGAATGCCCGAAATAGCAGTAAACACCGTCGAATCCCGCCGCATTGGCCACCGCCACATAGCAGTTGTTTGCCCAGGCCATGGCCTTGGCCATGATCACCTGCTGGTCCTTGGCCGGATACATGTAGCCCTGGCAACGCACGATGAGTTCCGCACCTTTCATGGCGCAGTCCCGCCAGATTTCGGGATAGTTGCCATCGTCACAGATAATCAGGCTGACCTTGAGGCCCTTTGGCCCGTCGCAGACATAGGTCTTGTCGCCGGGATACCATCCCTCAATTGGGTTCCACGGCAGCACCTTGCGGTATTTCTGCACGATCTCACCCTTATTGTTCATCAGGATCAGCGTGTTGTAAGGCGTTTTCTTGGGATGCTCTTCATGGCGTTCGCCGGTGATCGAGAACACGCCCCAAGTGTTGGCTTTGCGGCAAGCTGCGGCAAAAATCTCGGTCTCTTCGCCGGGGATGGTGGCGGCCGTTTCCATCATCTCGTCTTGGTCATACATGATGCCTTGAGTGCTGTATTCCGGGAAAATCACCAGATCCATGCCGGGAAGACCCTGCTTCATGCCGACGATCATGTCCGCAATCTTTTTGGCATTCTCGAGAACCTCGGCCTTTGTATGGAGCCGGGGCATCTTATAGTTGACGACCGCAACGCCAACGGTGGTATCGCTGCTGGAGATGTCACCATGTCTCATGTCTTTTCCTTTCCTTGATGCGCTTCATTGCTGATTGCCTGACCGTCAGAAGGTCAGGTGCTTCTCCACGACAGAGTCGGTGAGATCCTTGCTGTGCCCACTCAGAACCACGCGGCCTTTGTCGAGCACGAGAAATCGGTCCGAGGCACGTCGGGCAAAGGGGACGTTCTGTTCAACCAGAATGATCCCAAGTCCGCGTTCCCGATTCAGGCGGATAATGGCGTCCTCGATCTGTTTGACGATGTTGGGCTGAATGCCTTCGGTCGGCTCATCGAGAATGAGGATTTTGGGGTCCATCGCCAGAGCCCGCGCGATGGCAAGCTGCTGTTGTTGTCCACCCGACAAATCTCCGCCTTTGCGCCCGATGAACTCATCGAGGATGGGAAACATCTCGAAGAGATAATCGGGAATTTCCCGGTTGCCATCCGAACGGGCAAAAGTGCCCATCACGATGTTTTCCCGAACCGTGAAATTCGGAATGATCTCTCTGCCTTGAGGAATATAGGCAATGCCAAGCTTTGCCCGTTGCGATGTGCTCAGGCCCAAAAGGTCTTGCTCGCCGAAAATCAGTCCGCCATCGCAACGATCTGTGAGGCCCATGATCGACTTGAGAAGTGTGGTCTTGCCCACGCCGTTTCGCCCGAGGATTGCCAAGAATTCACCTGGTTCAAAGTCAAACGAGACGCCCTGTATCACCGGGCTCTTGCCATAGAAGGAGTAGAGGTCCTTTGCCTGCATGGTTTCCATGATCAATGC
>JBLRXE010000148.1:0-6041 GCA_047920895.1 Roseovarius sp. | reverse complement strand
CTGGCGGCGGCGGTGCAGAACGCGACCGACTGGCAGAGCGCGCACCCGATACAACAGGCCAAGCTGGGCAACTTGCGCGACGGTCTGGAGCGGCTGGAGCGGTTCGTGGCAGAGCGCTGGGATGTAAACGCGCCACAGCCCTGGGACCTGCTCTGGCACTGGGGCGAGGCCAATCTGGTGCTCGAGGCGCAGGAGGCGTTGCTTGCCGCGATGCTGGAGCCACATGGCGACCTGATCGACGGATTGGGCCAATGTATGCAGGCTGATGAAGAGGCGCATTTCGGCATTGACGGGGCGATGCGCGTGGCCGAGTTACGCGCCATCCTGCACGCACAGTATGACTGGGCCATCCACACTGATTACACCGACCCCGCCCATTGCGCGCGGTTCTGGTATATATCCGAGGAAAAGCTTGAGCCGCGCCTTGGCGAGCGGTTTGAGGAGGAGGGCGCAAGCCGCGAGTTGCCGCTCGATACCGGGCGGCGGGCGGCGGCGCTGTGGCAGGCTTTGCAGGATGAACCCGCCGACACCCCGCTGGCCCGGTTCCTGCTGATGCATCCCGAACACCGCCTGATGGTGCGCCGCGTGCAGACCACGGCGCGGCATCCCTTCGCGGAAATCCGCGACAACCTGATTGACGCAGACATGCTACCCATCGACCTGCTTCGCTGCAAATTGGCCTTCTTCGGGGCCACGCGGTTCGATCCGCGCTCGGACCGGTGGGTGCGGATCAGTCTCTTTCAGGGCGCGCCCTATCCTGATGACCTCAAACCGGGGGACACGCTGTGATGATGTCGCCCAACGATCCGACCCGCTCTGCCTCTGCCCCTGTCGCACAGGACGGCGCGCGCATCTGCCTGTCGCTGTCAGAGATCAACGCGCTCTGCTTCAAGGCCGCGCGCGGCGCAGGCTTGACCTGGGGCGAAGCCGAAGAGGTGGGATGGGCCGCGGCGTGGCTCACGCGCGCAGGGCTGGCCGGGCCTTCTATCGTACTGCACTGGCTGTGGGATTGCGCCACCTTGGCGCGTCCAGTGCCCGAAGTGGGGTGCTGGCGGGCGCAGTCTGCGCCGCTTTGTCCGCTGCGCGCAGGGCTTGCGCTTGCAGATCACGCCGGGTTGCCGGAGGGGCCGGGCGCCACGACCTTGGCGATCGAGTCCGTTGCGCACCCTCTTATCCTGCTGCCCTTCGTGGCGCGGGCGGCCAAACAGCTGGATCGGCCCCTGCGGATCGGTTGGGGCGGTGTGGAAATCACGCTGGATGGTTTGCAAAACGGACCGATCCGCGTGTTGCCGGTGGAGCAGGGCACGGGGCCTGCCGATCTGCGGATCACGGCCGTTGCATCCCCGAAAGATACTGCGACACAGGCCGAGAGCGCGGCACCTGCTCAAGCCTTGGCGCTGTCCGACTGGCAGGCGCTCGATGCTCTGGCATTGCGCGTCACTGTCCCGCCCTCGGTCGCCTCGCGCGCTGGGGCGGGGGCTGCGGGGGATGACAACGATTGACCCGCGATCTGACGACCGACCATGAAAAAGACCGCTCAACTGGGAGAAAGACCATGAAGAAACTCACACTTGCACTGGCCTTCGGCGCCCTGACCGCGCCCGCGATGGCGCAGGCCGAATGTGGCAAAGTCTCTGTCGCCGAAATGAACTGGGCCTCGGGTTCGATCATCTCCAAGATCACCGAATTCCTGATGGAGCAGGGCTATGGCTGCGACGTGACGCTCGTGCCCTCGGCCACCACCACCGCGATCACCTCGCTGGCCGAGAACAATGAGCCCGATGTCGTGCCCGAACTCTGGGTGAATTCGGCCCCCGCCTATTTCAAGCTGGAAGCAGAAGGCAAGCTGGTCAAGGCCGCCGATGTCTTCGCCGAAGGCGGTAGCGAGAACTGGTGGGTGCCCGACTATCTTGTCGAAGCGCACCCGGAACTCGCCACCATCGAGGGTGTGCTGGCCAATCCCGAACTTGTCGGCGGGCGCTTCCACAACTGCCCCGACGGCTGGGGCTGCCGGATCGCCAATGATAACCTCGTCAAGGCGTTCGATTTCGCTGGTCACGACATCGAGGTGTTCAACCACGGCTCGGGCGACACGCTGCCCGCCTCCATGGCCTCGGCCTATGAAAACAAGGAGCCTTGGTTCGGCTACTACTGGGGGCCGACCGCCGTGCTGGGGCGCTACAACATGGTTGCCGTCGATATGGGGCCGCATATCGCCGACATCCACGCCTGCAACCAGACGCAGGATTGCGCGACCCCCGGCAAATCCGCCTATCCGGCGGCCCCGGTCCTGACCGTCGTCACCTCGGATTTCGCAGAACGGAACCCCGAAGTGTTCGAATTGGTGAGCAATATCTCGTTCGGCACGCAAGAGCTGAGCAATCTGCTGGCATGGCAGGCCGATAACAGCGCCTCCGCCGAAGAGGCTGCTGTCTACTTCCTGACCCAGAATACCGAGACCTGGAAGGCTTGGGTGAACGACGCCGCCGCCGAAAAGCTGAGCGCGATCATCAAGTAAAGATTGCCCTCGGGCGGGGCCGTGCCATGCGCGCGGCCCCGCCTGCCCAAGACCACGACAAGGCCCGCCCAAGGGTCTGCGCAGGGAGAGCCGGCACATGGCGACATATGATTTCTTCTTCGATGGGCTCGGCCTGCGGGAGTGGTGCGACAAGGATGCGACCACCGGCCCGATGAGTATGGCCGATCTCCTCGCCCAAGGCTCAGGTGGTGGTCTGGGTCGGTCCGTTTGGGATCTTCCTTTTCCCTCTCTCGATGCGCTCAATCAGGCCTGTCCGGCCATCGCCCGCACCCGTGACCTGACCAAGGGGGTTGAAACCGGCTTTCTCGCGATCAAGGATTCGCTCAAGGTGGTGCTCGATCCGGTTACCCAACCGCTGAGTTGGTTTCTGGAGGCGGCGCTCTACGCCTTCCAGAACACGCCGTGGTTCATCATGATCCCGATCCTGTTGGGCGTGGTCTGGTTCGCCTCGAAATCCTTGAAACTGGTGGGCTTCGTCGCGGTCTCGATTTTCTTTCTCGCCTTCATCGACCATTACAATTTCGCGATGCAGACGCTGGCGATCATCTTCGTCTGTGCGTTTCTATGCGTTCTGCTGGGCGTGCCCATCGGCATTGCCATGTCGCGTAGCGATACGATGCAACGCCTGACGATCCCGGTGCTGGACATGCTTCAGACGCTGCCGCCCTTCGTTTATCTCATTCCGCTCATCTTCCTCTTCTCGGTGACCGAGCCCAAGCTCTATGGCATTGCCATCATCCTCTACGCCATCGTGCCGGTGATCCGCCTGACCGACCTCGGTATCCGGTTAGTGGACAAAGAGGTGATCGAGGCTGCCGAAGCGTTTGGTATGACCGAGCGGCAAAAGCTCTACGGAGTGCAGATCCCGCTGGCGCTTCCCAATATCATGGCGGGGGTCAACCAGACCATCATGATGAGCCTCGCCATGGTGGTGATTGCCTCGCTCGTCTCGGCACCCGGTCTCGGCGTTCTGGTTTTGCGCGGTATCCGCAACCTCGAATTGGGCGTCGGCCTGATTGCCGGTCTGGGCATCGTGCTTTTGGCGGTGATCCTCGACCGAGTCACCAAAGCGGCGCTTGCCCGTGTCAATGCAGCAAGTGCCGTGCAGAGAAATTCGTGAGCGAGGCCGCAGTAATGGAAAAAGACGTCAAGATCTCGATCCGCAATCTCTACAAGATCTTCGGGTCGGACCCCAAGCGCGCGCTCGATCATGTGCGCGCCGGTATGGGCAAACCGGAACTTATGGAAAAGCACGGCCATGTGCTGGGCCTTCAGGACATCAATGTCGATATGCGCGGCGGCGATATCACCGTCATCATGGGCCTCTCGGGCTCGGGAAAATCGACGCTCATCCGCCACCTCAACCGGCTGATCGAGCCGACGGCGGGGCAGATTCTGGTGAATGGCGAGGATGTGCTGGCGTATCGCGAGCGGGATCTGCGCCGCCTGCGCCGCGAGCAGATGTCGATGGTGTTCCAGCATTTTGCGCTGTTGCCGCATCGCACCGTTCTGGAAAACACCGGCATGGCCCGCGCTGTGCGCGGTGAAACAAAGGCAGATTTTCAGGATGATGCGCTCAGGTGGCTGGATCGCGTGGGCCTGAAAGGGCAGGGCGGGCAATATCCGCATCAGCTCTCGGGGGGGATGCAGCAGCGGGTGGGGATCGCCCGCGCGCTGGCGTCGAATGCGCCCATCATGCTGATGGACGAGGCGTTCTCGGCGCTCGATCCGCTGATCCGCACCGACATGCAGGACCTCTTGCTGGAGTTGCAGGAAGAGTTGCAGAAAACCGTGGTCTTCATCAGCCATGACCTCGACGAGGCATTGAAACTGGCCGATCATCTGGTCATTCTCAAGGATGGTCAGGTTGTGCAGCAGGGCGAACCACAGGAGATATTGCTGCATCCCAATGATCCCTACATCGTTGACTTCATTAGCGACATCAATCGCGCGCGGGTGCTGCGGGTGCGGTCGGTGATGGAGCAAAGCACAGGCGAGCCTCTCGATTTCGCGGGTGAGGTGGGCCCCGAAGATACGCTCGAGTCGGTCATCGCTGTCTCAGGTGGCGATACCTCGCTGCGATACCGCGTTATACGCGACGGTCAGACCGTGGGTGTGTTGTACATGCAGGCACTTGTGCGCGCTCTTGTCCCGACAAATGCGGCAGATGGCGGCTTGCGGGCGCGCGCCGTCTGACGCGCACGGCATATGGCCCCCCTAGGGGTTAGGCGGGTTTTCGGGATAAAACTCCGTCAGCATCCGACCAAGGCGATCAGGCAGTTAGAATTTAACTTGAATATAGTTCAGATCACATGAAATGCTGTTCCGATGATCAGCACAAACCCCCTGCGCGTCTTTGTCCATGTGGCTGAATGCGGCAATATCCGCGATGCCGCGGCGCGGCTTCATCGGACGCCCTCGGCGGTCTCGATGACTCTGAAACAGCTTGAGCAGGATCTCGGCGCACCTCTCTTCGAGACAGATCGCAAAAGCCTCTTGACCCGCTTTGGCCGTGACGTCCTCGGGGTCGCAGCCGAGATGCTGCGCGAACATGATCGCGCGCTGGAGCATATCGACGACCTTGCCAGCGGGCAGCAGGGGCGATTGCACTTGGCTTCAGTGCCCTCGGTCGCAACGGAACTCTTCCCCAAGCTTCTCGCCGATTTTCTGGAGGCCCGTCCGGGCCTGATGATCGAGCTTATAGATGCCGACAGTCGCGGTGTGCAGGCCTTGGTGGCCGATGGCACCGTCGATTTCGGCGTCGCTGGACCGCCTGCGCCATCCTCCGGACTGAGATTCGAGGCGCTGTTCAAAGACCCATTTCGGCTTGTCTGCCGGTCCGATCATCCTCTTGCACAGCGCAAGACACCCCTTGAATGGAGCGACTTGGCCGACACCCGCATCATCGGAAATGATGCCGCGAGCATGATTGCCGCCCAAGAGTATCACGTCCTCGTCGCAGCCTCGATGCTCAAGGCACGAAGCGTCATTTCGCTGCGCGCCCTTGTGCTTGCTGGGGCAGGCGTGACCTTGTTGCCCAAGCTGGCGACACTGTCGCTGGAGCGCGACCTCGTGGCGCTGCCGCTTTCGGACCCCGAGGCTGTGCGCACAGTCGGGGTCATTTTACGCGAAGGACACAGCACAAGCCCCGTCTGCAAAGCCTTTCTGAAAGTGCTCGCAGACGCCTGTCAAATCCGTTGAAAAGGCGCGCGATGTGTCAGGATCAAAGTGGCAGCCAACGCCAAAGGATTGACCGTCGGCCCCCTCTGATCTTACCAGATAGGCGGCTATGAACGCGCGTGCGCGAATTGGACAAAGTGGTCAGCCTAGACCTCTCCACCGCTGAGGTGGTTCCCGTTCCGGCATATGACGTCCTCCGCGATCACGGCTTCCAAGCCTTCACAACGTCCCTCCAGAGCCCAGCCTGTTAATTGCCACTGAGAATTGACCCGGCAACCGCCAAAATTGTCACTGAGAACTGACCCATGTGCAACCTTACCCC
>JBLRXE010000147.1:0-6076 GCA_047920895.1 Roseovarius sp. | reverse complement strand
TGGCGATCGTGCCCGAGAGCGGGCCGCGCACCCTTGCGGGCGACAGCTTTACCCTGATTGGCGAAGGGGCATTGCAGATTTCGCACACTCAGGTTTGGCTGCGCAATGGGGGGATCAAGGGCTTTACCCTTGTCTGGCCCGCCGGGGACGAGGCCCGCCGCAGCCGTCTCCTGGGGCGGATGCAGGACAGTTTTGACTGGTTGCCCGGCACGCTTGATCCGGCCGAGGGCAGTGGCGGGCAGAATATAGACCTGATGTCCGGGCTGGAAATCCGCAAGCCGAAACATGCCCGCTCGGGGTTTTACGTCGATGCCGGCGGGGCCGTGCTGACCACCACCGAGGCGGTCGCGCAATGCGGGCGGATCACGATTGACGAAAGCTATCAGGCCGATGTCGTGCTGAGCGATGCCGCGCTTGGCGTGGCCATCCTGCGCCCCCGTATGCCGCTGGCGCCGCTGCGGGTTGCGGCCTTTCAGGAGGTGACACCGCGCTTGCTGAGCGATGTGGCGGTGGCAGGCTATTCCTATGGCGGTCTCTTGGGCGCGCCCACCGTCACCTTTGGCCAATTGGCCGAGTTGCGCGGGTTGAATGGCGAAACGCATCTCAAGCGCCTGACCTTGAACGCGCTGGAGAGCGATGCCGGGGGCCCGGTGCTCGATGCCGGGGGGGCGGTGCTGGGCATGTTGCTGACCCGGGCGCAGGATGGCCGCGCCCTGCCCGCAGATGTCAGCTTTGCCGCCACCAATGGCGCGCTGCAAGAGGTGCTGGCCCGTGGCGGCATCACAGCACGCCTGACCTCGGATCAGGATCGCCTCTCTGCCGAGGCGCTGACCAACCGCGCGGGAGACATGACCGTTCTGGTCAGTTGCTCGGAGTAAGCGGGGGGCTGGGGCGGGGCGGGATCACAGGGATGGATCCGTTCGCGACGGCAGCGCGCCGGCTGTCGGGGTGACATCGGCACAACGATGCGCAGGGTCGGGACGGCTGGCCGCTCCTGCTCCGGCCGCCTCACAGTTGCCCCGCCGCCTGCAACCGCCCCCATGCAAACCGCAGATAACTGCTTCGGAACGAGTGCCCGCCCGGATGCAGGCAGAAATCGAGAACGTCGCCCGTGGCATTGCGGCTGTTCTGACAGTCCAGATCCTCGAATGACGTCTCGCCACTCGGGCGGAACCCGCCCAACGTCTGATACATGTCGAGCGCCGCGGCCACATCGCCCTGATGAGTCTCGAGTATGGGCCGCCCGGCCAGAGGCACGGTCGGGTCGGTCGTGCCGTGAATATGCACAAGGCTCGCCGCAGGCTTGGCGCAGGTCTCGGGCGGTTTCATCCAGAAGGTGCCGGAAATCGCGGCAAAGCCCGCGAACCGCTCTGGCATGGCGCAGGCGAGATTCCAGACCATCATGCCGCCTGCGGAAAACCCTGCCGCCATCAACCGCTTGGGATCAATCGGAAACCGGCGCGCGGCATCCTCGATCACCGCCTCGACATAGCGGAATTCCACCGACCCGTCGCTGTCCATGTGGCGCGGCGCAAAAGGAATCACCCAATCGTCATCGGCGGATTTGAGCGCGATCAGCGCCAGCCCCATGTCCGACACCATCCGGCGCAGGTTCTGATTCTGCATCACCGCCGCCGCCGACCCGCGATAGCCATGGGCAAAGACCACCGCGCCCATCGGGCCGCCTGTCTGCCCCTCGGGCATGGCGACGCGGTAGTGTCGATCACCCAACCGGCAATCGGTCTCAGCCCCACAGGCCAGCGCGGGCGCCGCCCCCCAGAGCACGCCCAACGCCCAGATCATCGCTTGAAACCGCATCGCATCCTCCTGAAACCGGCGGGTGTCATCCTCTGCCGAACCCTGTCAGAAACAAGTCACAACCGCGTGGCGCAGGGGCGCTGCTCACGCGGTTGTGATCGCGGGCCGGGTGCGGATCAACCCTTTGGTGACGTCAATGCGCTTGGATGGGCGCCAACCTGCCCGTTGACGGAGATGCCGCATGACACGATTAGCCCTCCTTGCGCTGTTGGCGCTTGGTCTGTTTTCCGCGACCAGCGCTCAGGCGCAATCCCTGACAGAGCTGCGCACCCAGCTTCAGGCCGCCCTGCAACGCAGCCTCAGCCGGTCGATGATGGATGGCGCGCTGCCGCATCTCGACCTGACCACCGGGCAACTGACCAAATTCTACCCGACCGAGAATCACGAGATCATCCTCAAGATGGACGAGGTTTATGTCATGTGCGCCACGCTGCTCGGCCCTGATGGCAAGGAAGTGCCGGTGGATTACTACATCTCGCAGAGCGGTGGGCGATACGGCGTGATCCGCACCGAGATCGACAACCGCACCCCACTCAAGGCGCTGATGGACGCGGGCCGCGCCACCCGGCTGGAGTGACCGCACATGACCATGACAGACGGGGTGGCGCTACGCACGCCGACGCTGGGGCTTTACCTCAAGCTGACGGCGGTGATGGTGCCGACCTTCTTGCTCTTCGCCGCCGCCGGACTCTTGTGGCTGAGCGAAAAGAACCTCTTGCGCAGCGAAGAGGCGATGGCCATGCGCATCGGCAATGCCACATCGCGGCTGGGCGGCGCGCTGGAACGGTTCAGCGACCAGAGCGACGGGGCGGTGGATTGGACCAGCCCCTATGTCACCGACCTCATGCAGACGCTGCTGGGCGATCCCGCGATCCGCTGCGTGGAACTGGTGGACCCAGCCAGCCGCTCTGTGCTGGCGGTGGTGCCCGAGGGGCTGGGCTGTCAGGGGGCCGATACCGCGCTCTCCCTGCCCTATGAGGTGTTTTCCTGGCCGATAACCGAGCTTGTCACCCGCTTTGACGAGCGCGAGATTGCCACCGTCAAACGCTATCAGCGCGATTTCCTGCTCTTGCTGCTGGCCGGGGGCATCCTGATTGCCAGCCTTGCCAACTGGCTCTCGTTCCGGGTGATCGTCGGCCGCCCGCTGCGCCGCCTCATCACCCGGCTGGAAGAGGCGCGCGAGGTGGCAGTCATCGCCAATGACGCAAAATCCGACTTTCTCGCCAAGATGAGCCATGAAATCCGCACGCCGATGAACGGCATCATCGGCATGGCCGATATGCTCTCGGAAACCGAGCTTAGCCCGGAACAGGACAGCTATGTCAGCACCATGGTCCGCTCGGGCGATGCCCTCCTGACGATCATCAACGATATTCTCGATTTCTCCAAGATCGAGGCGGGCAAGCTCACGCTCGCCTCCGAACCCTACCGCCTGCGCGAACTGGTCGAGGATGTGACCCAGCTCTTGGCCCCGCTGGCTGCGCGCAAGGGGCTGATGCTCTATGCCGATGTCGCCCCCGACCTGCCCGAGATCATGCTGGGCGATGCCGGGCGCCTGCGCCAGATCCTCGTGAATATCGCGGGCAATTCAGTGAAATTCACGCTCGCGGGGCATGTCGCCCTGCGCGCCAGCGCAGGTGGCCCCGGCCAGATCGTGATCCGCGTCCATGACAGCGGCGTGGGTATTCCTGCGGATCAGCAGAACAAGGTGTTCACCGCCTTCGAGCAGGTCGACAACACCGCCACCCGCCGCTTCGGCGGCACCGGTCTTGGCCTTACGGTCAGTCGCCAGTTGGTGACGCTGATGGGCGGCACACTGACGCTCCAATCCCGTGAGGGGATCGGCACGCGGTTCGACATCACGCTGCCACTCATCCCGCAAGAGGTGGCCGGGCGGGGCCTGCGCGCCACGCCTCTGGCCCTGCCCGGTCAGGAGCCGCCGGTGATCTGGTTGCTTGACCCCTGCGCCGACCGCCGCGCCGGCATTGCCGCCCCCCTCGTGCATCTTGGCGCCCGCGTGATCGCAGGGGGAGGCATGGCCGATATGCCCGGCATGACCACGCCCGCCGTCATCCTGCGCGATGACCGGGTGGCCGAGGAGGGCCTGCCCGCCGCGATCCCACAAATCCTGCTGTCGGATCGCGCCGCAGCCCCCGGCGGCAGTATCCGTAGCGTGCTGCGCAAACCCCTGCGCCACGCTGTGCTGATCGAGGCTGCGCGTGCGGCGCTGACCGGCAGTTCGGCGGCGATACCACCCGACCACGCGCGCCCACATCGCGCCGAGGATTGGGCCAAGGGGCTGCGCGTCCTGGCCGTCGATGACAACGCCACCAATCGCCTGCTGCTTGATCGCTATTTTGCCCGCTCCGGCGCGCAGCTCCGCCTTGCCACCAGCGGGGCCGAGGCGGTCGCGCTCTATGGCGCAGAGGCGGCCGATCTGGTGCTGATGGATGTCTCGATGCCCGGCATGGACGGCTATCAGGCGACCGGCCTCATCCGCACACAAGAGGCGGCGCTCCATCTGCCGCCTGCGCATGTGGTGGCCGTGACCGCCAATGTTCTGGACCAACACCGGCAAGAGGCGCATCTGGCAGGCATGGACGGGTTCCTTGGCAAACCGCTGCGCAAGGCCGATCTTGTCACCTATGTCGCGCAGCGGCGCGAGAGCGGCGATCTGGTGCCGCACCCCGCCACGCCCCGCCCCGCCGCCGAATAGCCGGGGGTTTACCCCTCGCCCGCCCCATCCCGCCAGCGGTTCACAATCGGATAGCGGCGATCCAGCCAAAAGGCACGGCGGCTCAGCCGCGTGCCAGGGGCCGCCTGAAACCGTTTGTATTCGCTGATATAGAGCAAATGCTCCACCCGCCGCGCATCCGCCTCGTCAAAGCCTGCGGACACGCAATCGGCAATCGCGCCATCCTGATCGACGAGGATTTGCAGGATGCCATCCAGCACCGGGTAATCGGGCAGCGAATCGCTGTCTTTCTGGTCGGCGCGCAATTCGGCACTCGGCGGCTTGTCGATCACGCGGGCCGGGATGACGGCCCCCGCAGGCCCCGCCATCCAAGCGCGGTGATGGGCGTTGCGCCAGCGGCAGATGTCGAAAACGCGCGTCTTGTAGAGATCCTTGATCGGGTTATAGCCCCCGGCCATGTCGCCGTAGATCGTGGCGTAGCCCACCGCCACCTCGGACTTGTTGCCGGTGGTCAGAAGCATCTCGCCGAACTTGTTCGACAGCGCCATGAGCAACAGGCCGCGCAGCCGCGACTGGATGTTTTCCTCGGTCAGGTCAGGCGCGCATCCCTCGAAGAGCGGCGCGAGCGTGGCGGTGATCGCCGCGCGCCCGTCGGCAATCGGCACAGTATCGTAGCGGCAGCCAAGATTTTCGGCCACCAAGCGCGCGTCCTCCAGCGATGCGGCCGAGGTATACTCCGAGGGCAGCATCACGCAGCGCACATTGCCCGCGCCCAGCGCATCCACCGCGATGGTGGCGACAATTGCGCTGTCCACCCCGCCCGAAAGGCCCAGCAAGACCTTCGAAAACCCCGCTTTGCGCAGGTAGTCGCGCAAGGCCAGAACCATGGCGTGATAATCCTGCTCGAGATCATCCGGCAAATGCGCGAGATCACCCGGCAGCGCGCGCCAGCCTTCCGGCCCGCGCATGAAATCCACATGCGCCACCGCCTCTTGAAACATCGGCAATTGCACCGCCAGCGCCCCACCAGGGTTGAGCACGAAAGAGCCGCCATCGAACACCTGGTCGTCCTGCCCTCCCACCATATTGAGATAGATCAGCGGCAAGCCGGTCTCGATCACCCGCGCCACCATCATGTTCTGGCGCAGGTCCATCTTGTCACGGTAATGCGGTGATCCGTTGGGCACGAGCAGGATTTCCGCCCCGGTTTCGGCCAATGTCTCGGTCACATCCTCGTGCCAGGCATCCTCGCAAATCGGGCTGCCGACGCGCACGCCTGCCACCGTATAGGGCCCCGCCACCGGCCCACTGTCATAGAGCCGGACCTCGTCAAACACCGTTTCATTCGGCAGATGATGCTTGAGCACGCGGGCGCGCACAGCCCCCCCCTGCAAGACGTAATAGGCATTGTATAGCCCCGCCCCCTCCAGCGCGGGCCCGGCGGCCGTGGAACACGCCAGGAGCCTGTCCCGGTTCCCCAGGACGATTTCCCCGTTGGTCCCGATGTCGATGACCAGGCGCCGCTTCCTGGAGGCCATAACCCCCGTGGCCAGCAGGGCCCCG
>JBLRXE010000146.1:0-6098 GCA_047920895.1 Roseovarius sp. | reverse complement strand
GTGGTGCTAAAGGACGGGGTGAGCACGAGCGAGGACGCGCTCGAGGCGGAGCTGGTCGAGTCCGTGCGCCGGCAGATCGGGGCCGTGGCGTGCCTGCGCCAGGTCGCGGTGGTACAGAAACTGCCCAAGACGCGCTCGGGCAAGATCCTGCGGGGGATCATGGTCAAGATCGCCGATAGCCAAGCGTATAAAATGCCCGCGACCATCGATGATCCGGCCATTCTGGACGAGATCAAGGTCGCCTTGCAAAGCCTTGGTTTGGCGAAGTAATCTCAAAAAATGGGGGTTCCGGTGAGGCCGGAACCCCCAGTCCCGCGAGGGACACAGGAAGAAAAGCTGTCTGGCGCGGCCGGGCGATAATGCCCCGTCTCCAAGACCGGGTGGGAACCTGATCGGTGTATCCCGCTTCAAAGGCCAGGGGATTGAGATACCCTTGCAGGCAAGAACCCCTGACTTAGGCCGCTTGTGCCCTTATAGATGCGTGAAAGAATGGAGTTTGACATATGTCAGTCGAGGCTGCGCTGGCGCGTGGGGCGGAGATGGCGGAATGAGGCGGGTTCTGGCGCTGGTTCTTGGATTGTTGGCGGTGCCCGGTGTGGCGCAGGAGGGCACCATGCTGGAATATACCCCACCCCCGGCGGACACATGGCGCTATTTCAGCGATCAGGTGATGGGTGGTATATCCGAGGGGCAGGCGCAGGTTGCAGGGCCTGAGGGCGCGCGGTATTTGCGGCTGACCGGTGCGGTGAGCACCGCCAATCGGGGCGGGTTCATCCAGGTGCGCGGCGACTTGGCCGCACCGCTGCCCGAGGGGGCGCAGGGCGTGGTGGTGCGCGTCAAGGGCAATGGCGAGGGCTATTTCATTCATCTGCGCACGCGCGGCACGATGTTGCCCTGGCAATATTATCAGGCCCCGATTCCGAGTGGTGCTGCGTGGCAAGAGCTGCGCGTGCCCTTCACCGCCTTTCGCCCATCGGGGGCGATGCTGCGGGACGTGCCGCGCGCGGGCGATATAAAGAGCCTTGCGGCGGTGGCCTATGGGCGCGATCACGCGGCCGATCTGTCGTTTCAGTGGATCGGGGTCTATTGATGGGCAGTGTCAAGGAATGGGTCTGTTTTCGCCGCTAAGCCACTGGAAAGGCGGGTTTATGTAAATTGCTCACACAGCAGCCGTTCTTCAAGGCTATGGCCCGGATCGAACAGGATATGGACTTTTGTGCGGGGCTCCGATCGGATTTCGACCCAGAGCACGTTTTCCACCCAACGGCTATCGGCGTCGGCCATCACCGGGCGCAGACCGGGATCGACGACGTCGAATCGCACCACGGCGGTCTTGGGCAGGAGCGCGCCACGCCAGCGGCGGGGGCGGAAAGCCGCCACCGCCGTCAACGCCAGCACATCCGAGCCGATGGGCAGGATGGGACCATGGGCGCTGTAGTTATAGGCGGTCGATCCGGCAGGGGTGGCGACGAGAGCGCCGTCGCAAACCAGTTCCTCCAGACGCAGGCGCCCGTCGATGGTGATGCGCAGCTTGGCCGCCTGTGGGCCTGCGCGCAGGAGCGAGACCTCGTTGATCGCCAGGGCCTCGTGCAGCGCGCCATCGACAGATCCCGCGCGCATTGAGAGGGGATTGATCACCTCTTCCTCGGCGGCGACGAGGCGGTCGAGCAGGTCTGTTTCGCTGTATTCATTCATCAAAAACCCGACGGTGCCGCGATTCATCCCGTAGACGGGGACATCGAGAGCCTGCGTGCGGTGCAATGTGTGCAGCATGAAACCGTCGCCGCCAAGTGCCACGATGACATCGGCCTGATCCTCGGGCGTATGGCCAAAGCGGCTGGCGAGCGCAGCGCGCGCGGTCTGGGCGATGGGGGCATCGCTGGCGACAAAGGCGATCTTGCGGTTCATACGGCGGTCCTGTTTCCAAACGGCGATGCTCTGGGGCGGATCGAACCACAATTCCCCGCCCAAGACCAGCGGTGGCGGTGATACGGGCGAAATCGTCGCTTTACATTCTTTCAAACCGCATGAGTTTCCTTTAGGAAAACACCCAATTCACCAATGTTTGGAGTTGCCAAAATGCCCCATGACGGACACCAGCCTGTTACAGATCAAGGCTTTTTCACTGAATCCCTGTCGTCGCGCGATCCTGAATTGTTTGGCGCGATCCGCTCGGAATTGGGCCGGCAGCGCGACGAGATCGAGCTGATCGCATCCGAAAACATCGTCTCTGCCGCCGTGATGGAAGCGCAGGGCAGCGTGATGACCAACAAATACGCCGAGGGCTATCCCGGCAAGCGCTATTATGGCGGCTGCCAATATGTTGATATTGCGGAAAATCTGGCGATCGAGCGGGCCTGCGCGCTGTTTGGGTGCAGCTATGCCAACGTCCAGCCCAATTCCGGGTCTCAGGCCAATCAGGGCGTGTTCACGGCCCTCTTGCAGCCGGGGGATACGATCCTTGGCATGAGCCTTGATGCGGGTGGCCACCTGACCCATGGGGCGGCGCCGAACCAGTCGGGCAAATGGTTCAACGCTATTCAATACGGGGTGCGCCGCGAGGACAATCTGATTGATTACGATCAGGTGCAGGCGCTGGCCACCGAACATCAGCCCAAGCTGATCATCGCGGGCGGATCGGCCATTCCGCGCCAGATCAACTTTGCCCGGATGCGCGAGATCGCCGATAGCGTCGGCGCCTATCTGCTGGTGGATATGGCGCATTTTGCCGGTCTGGTGGCAGCCAAGGAACATCCCAGCCCGTTCCCGCATGCGCATGTGGCCACGACCACGACGCACAAGACGCTGCGCGGCCCGCGCGGTGGCATGATCCTGACCAATGACGAGGGGCTGGCCAAGAAATTCAACTCGGCGATTTTCCCCGGTATTCAGGGCGGGCCGCTGATGCATGTGATCGCGGCCAAGGCAGTGGCCTTTGGCGAGGCGCTGCGCCCGGAATTCAAGTCGTATATTCAACAGGTTATCCGAAATGCACAGGCGCTGAGCGACCAGTTGATCAAGGGCGGTCTGGACACGGTGACGCATGGCACCGACACGCATGTGTTGCTGGTCGATCTGCGCCCCAAGGGCGTGAAAGGCAATGACACCGAAAAGGCACTGGGCCGGGCGCATATCACCTGCAACAAGAACGGCGTGCCGTTTGATCCCGAAAAGCCGACCGTGACCAGCGGCATCCGACTTGGCTCTCCTGCGGGGACGACGCGCGGGTTTGGCGAGGCGGAATTCCGGCAGATCGCGGATTGGATCATCGAGGTGGTCGATGGGCTTGCGGCCAATGGCGCCGAGGGCAATGGTGCGGTCGAGGCCAAGGTGAAGGCCGAGGTCGAGGCGTTGTGCAAGCGGTTCCCGCTCTATCCGAACCTCTGATTCCGGATCACGACATTGACCCGCGCGAGTTATGTCTTGCGCGGGTTTATCTTTTAAATTCAGAAATTTGTGAGGCGTTGTTAAATTACGCCCTGCCAACGGATGAGGGCATAGATCAGCCCCGCCAACAGCAGGAGATTGAGCACGATCCCCCCGGCAAGGCGCAAGAGTGCGGTTTTGCGCGCCTCTTGCGGGTTGAGCCTATCGAGATAGGCGTGCAGATCGGCAAAGGCGCGGTCGACTTGGGCCGTGTCGAGCACCCGGGCGAGTTTGGCATGGGCCATCCAGTCCTGCGCGCCGAGGATGATCGCCGCAGCCCGGCGAGGCCGGCGGGGCAGGCGGCGCCCGGCGCGGCGCAATTGCCGCTCGAGCGTGGGACCGCGCAGACGCATGCGATCCGTGAGGGCCTGTTGCAGTCGCGCTGTTTTGTTATGAAACTCTTTTGTATCAATCACTTGTAAAACCCTCTTGAGATAGTTTACCGGCTGGGGCGCGGCGCGGCAATAGGGCTGGAATCGCGGTCAAGGGGGCGGTAAAAGGGCCTATGTTGAACCGGATCGAACATGGCACGCCGACAGAGCGGCCGGGGTTGGTGATTGTGCACGGGCTATATGGGTCGGCGCGCAATTGGGGTGTGATTGCCAAGCGGCTGTCGGACACTCGCCATGTGGTCGCGGTGGATATGCGCAATCACGGGGCAAGCCCTTGGTTTGACACACATTCTTATCAGGATATGGCGGGTGATCTGGCCGAGGTGATCGAGAGCCTCGAAGGCCCCTATGACGTATTGGGGCATTCGATGGGCGGCAAGGCGTCGATGGTGCTGGCGCTGACGCAACCGGCTTTGGTCAACCGGCTGATCGTGGCGGATATTGCCCCCGTCGCCTATGGGCACAGCCAGTTGCAGTATATCAAGGCGATGCAGGCGGTCGATCTGGCGGTGGTCGAACGGCGCTCGGACGCGGCGGCGCAATTGCAGGGGCTGGTGGACAATCCGGCGCTGGTGCCGTTCTTCCTTCAGGCGCTGGATGTGGCGGAAAAACGGTGGTTGCTTAATCTGGACACGCTGGCGCGCGAGATGCCGAAGATCCTGAGCTTTCCTGATATTTCAGGATCTTATGAGGGGAAGGTGATGTTCCTTACCGGGGCCGATTCGACCTATGTGGCGCGCGCGCATCGCGACCGGATCAAGGCGCTGTTTCCGGCTGCGCAATTCGCCAAGATCCCCGGCGCGGGTCATTGGCTCCATGCCGAGAAGCCGCGCGAGTTCGAGGCGGCGGTGCGGACCTGGCTGGGCTGAGCGGCGATCCACTGGTGGCGCTTTCAATCTTGGTGGGTTCTCCACGGGGATCGGCGTGAAAAAACCCGCCGGATGTGTCTCTGGCGGGTTTCATTTGGGTATCGGCGGATGCGGCCGCTGTTATTCCTGTTGCCCCATGAACATCAGCAGGAACTGGAACATGTTGAGGAAGCTGATGTAGAGGCTGAGCGCGCCGTCATAGGCGGATTTGTCCAGCCAATCCTGATCGCCATGCGCCGCGTGCGCGACATAGGTGTTCTTGATCTCTTGCGTGTGAAAGGCGGTGAGGCCCGCGAAGATCAAAAGACCGATGGCCGAGATGGCGAACATCATCATCGGGCTTTGCAGGAAGAGGTTGATCAGCATCGCCACGATCAGGCCAATCACGCCCATGATGAGGAACGACCCCCAGCCCGAGATGTCCTTTTTCGTGGTGTAGCCAAAGAGCGAGAGACCCGCAAAGGCAATGGCAGTCACGATGAAGGTCTGCGCAATCGAGAAGCTGGTGAACACAAGGAAGATCGAGCTGAGCGAAATGCCGATCAGCGCCGCAAAGGCGAAGAAACCAAGCTGCACCGCAGCCGCCGAGCCACGACGCAAAAGCGCCCCCCAGCCAAGGAAGATGAAGGCCAGCGGGGCCAGCATCACCACCCATTTGAGCGGCGAAAGGTAGAGTGCCGCGCCAAGGCCCGACAGCAGCTTGCCATTGGGCAATTGTGCGGCAGCGGCGGACGGATCGGTTGTCACGGCAAGCCCCGCGATGGCCCATGCCGCAAGTGCCGTGATGAGCATGCCCACGGACATCGTGCCGTAGACCTTGTTCATGTGCGCGCGCAGGCCCGCGTCAATCTGGGCGGTGCGTGTGCCCGTCGCCGTCCGGATCGTGTTCAACTCTGCCATGTAAGCCTCCGATATGTGAATGGCGGTCCCGTTCATGGGACATTGCCAGTAATATCGGGGGGTCGGTCCGGGATTTCAAGCGTTCATGACTGTTTTCGACGGGTTTTGTGCGGAGATATGTCGTGGGGCGGTTTTCGGGGGTGTCAGCGATGCCAGCCACAGGGCAGATCCCAGAAGGGGCGGCACGCCTCGCGCAGCGCGGTTTCACGGGTCAGACCGATGTCCTTGAGGGCGGTGTCGTCAAGCCGGCAGAGGGCGCGGCGCTGAGTCCAGACGGCCAGCATCTCGGCGAGACGCGGGGGGCGCAGGGCGGTGCGGCGTGCAAGGCGTTGTGCGTGGACGGTCATGGTCGTTCCTTTCCCTTTGGTGATGTGGCGAAGGGTTCGCATTTCGGATGTTGATCTTTTGCCGCAGATGTCTAGATTTTTAAAATGAATGTTTGACGGCTCCACCATCAAGGATTGTGATAAATGCGGAATCTTGACATCACCTCGCTGCGCGCCATTGTCGC
>JBLRXE010000145.1:0-6106 GCA_047920895.1 Roseovarius sp. | reverse complement strand
GTCGTAGCGCCTCGACGGCTGGTTGCGCCGTGATTGTCGAGAACTCATCATAATTTTCGGTATTGTAGCTTAACAGGCTGTCGTCCGGTATGCCCTCGCTGAATCCATAGCAGCGACCGGGCATGTTGAGGCGCTCTATCGCCTGGCAAAAACCGAAATAACTCTGCCCGTTGTCCAGACCCAATTCGACCAGAATGTCCGGCTTTACGATATCGGTCAGCCAGAAGGCCAGTGGCATGTGGTACAGAAATTCCGATCCGCAGCGATATCTCGCAGGCCAGAACAGGGCGCGACTGGCCAGCGGGCTGGACATCTGCAACCGATCCGATAGGCCCCGGTCTTTTTTCGCTTCCAGTTCGTTTTTCATATAGGTTGCCCCGTCTTCAGCATGGTCGGCGTTCAAGAGGATATTCTTTCAAAGCGTGTGGTCGTATCGTGCACCCTTGACGTAGGTGGCATGGAAAAAGAACTCCTGCAACCGCGTTTCCCGCTCTTTGTCCGGAACGCCGGGGGTCAGCTCGAAACGGGCCATGCGGCCTATCATCCGGGTGGGCGGGCCGACGACATCCTCGACGGCATGATAGGTCTGGCGCGCGGCATAATCATCGAAAAGCACGGTCACGGGCCGCGTAATGGTCAGCTGCGTCATCGCGAGACAGGCCGCGCGGAAGCGCCCGTCGATCAGAACAACGTCAGGATGACGGAAAAAGGGTTTTTTCCAGATGTCGCACGGGTAGCGGTGAAACCTTTCCCAATGGGTGCTGTCAACCGGACGCCCCCATTTGCCGACGGGACCGATATCCGCATAGGAGACAATGACCGGGGAGGGAAGCCCGGCCGTGTCCAGATAATGCTGAAGGTTGCGCGCCCAGACCGGGTCACTTTCCACCGAGAATATCAGCTTGCCCGGCAGTTCGGCCGCCATGACCGTCGATCCGCCAGACCCGTATTCAAGGATGACCTGTGCCGCCTCGTAAGCAGACTTCAGATGTGGAGCTTCGGCTTCGGGCAGAGATAATTCGGGGCGGGTTGGATCGGCCATGCGCTCTCTTGAAATATTTAATCCAGCGATGTTACAGGAGCGTCCACAAAGCCGCAAGAAGGGCGACATCCCGATGACGCGCGGCGGCATTGCCGGAGTCGGATTTGTGTTGGCGGCGCAGCCATGGGTTCGGTTTCCGGCGCCTGTTCGAAGTTTTCCGCGCCCTGGGGGTCATTGTTCGCGTTGGCGACGGAATGTCTGCTCGACGGAAACGGCGTCAGCGAAAATGGGCAACAGGCCCTCCAGTCGCGCACGGATTGTCTCGGGCTGGTTTGAAAGAACTTCGATAATGCCCTTGTAGCCCCAAGGTAATGCACCATTCAACTGGTCCAGTATGACCTGTTCTTTCGTCTGGTTTTCATGGAACAGGGTAGGGTTGTCCTCTGGCAGGTCGGCTTCGCCCATCCATCCGGAAACGCGGTCGATGCAGAGCATCGGCACAGACCGTCGGCGGGCCTCGATCGAGAGAAAAATATCCACCATTCCCCCAATCGGCCAGGATCGCGGATCAAGGCTATCAAACAAGTCCGAGTGGAAGGCCAGTGTTCCGGTCCCGAGGTTGTTTACGAGGCGTGGATGTTTCAGCTGTGTCTTTACGAAATGATAGATGAACCTGCGTCTGGAATAGCCTGTGGGATATTCCTCGCAGATCACACCGTGAACCCCTGCCACAACACGGCGATCATATGCGTCCAGGCGATCAATGAGCGTGCGAACGTAATCGCACGGATAGATCAGGTCGTCATCGCAAGTGACGTAATGGAATTCCTTGTGGCGCTTTTTAAGGTCGTCATAGGCGAGGAACTTTGCATTGTCCCGGAAATCCCGATCGAAGTCCTTTGAGTGCCAAACGGTGATTTCTGAGTGATCCTGCAAAAAGTCCGGGGTTTTTTCGTATTTGTCGAGGTAGACGTAGAGATGGTCAACTTGAGGGGCGATCCGGGCGACGACTTGGGCAAGGGTATCTTGCCTGCGTGGAATACTGCACAGGGATGCGAAAATCGGGCAATCTCGCGGTTCCAGAGCCGCGATCGCGTCCGGATAGATGGCGACGGGCTCTCTGGGCATCGCGGGAAAGGCAGACTGGTACCACTCGCGCGTTTTGGACGGGTCAGAGAACCGATCTCTGAACTGTTTTACATAGGTCTTTCGAGGTTGTGAGCTGGTCTGTTCGACCGATCCGTCGGAATTGAAGCTCAGCATATCCGCGATGAGGGAATTCTGGCGCAATTCTGCCAAGTATAGCGTGACCTCAAGTTCCCTTACCGCGTTTTTGCCATAGAGATGCAAAAGTCTTTGATACCATTCATCGTCACCAGCCCGGCGGACGGCATCGAAGTAGCCAATTTCACAGAATGCGCTGCGTCGGAGCGCGAGTGTGATAAGTCCGTATTTGGAGAGAAGCCCTGCTACGGGAACAATCCGCCCGCTGGTTGGATCAAAGCGACTGTATTTTGTACGGGTCGCAACCAAATCAGGATTTTCCAGAAGTGGCAGGATTTGTATGGTGACACGGTCTGGATGTGAATAATCGTCTGAATCCTGGAATAGGATGAAATCACCGGATGCCGCCTCGATGGCTGCATTCTTGGCAAGATAGGTGCCGCTGTTACATTCCAGCCTGATAAGTTTGACAATGTCTGGACTGCGCCGACGCATTTCCAGCAACATATCCCATGTGCCATCGGTGCTGCGGTCATCGCAGACAAGAATCTCAATATTTGGCCACGATTGGTTTACGAGCGATGCGACCGCTTTCTCGATTGTGGCCGCGGCATTGTGCGAGGTCATCACGACCGAAACGCGCGGTTGGTCGGCGGCAGCGAGATCCGGCAGGAGCCGTTTCGGGCCGGTATAGTCGCGCAGGCTTTGATCTGCGTAGGAAATGGCCAGCGGCGACAGCGCATCCGGGCTGTCGGACATGGGGGGCGCTGGTTCCAGCTCTGGTTGCGCAATCCTGCCCTCTGCCGGGTTCCGCCCCAGCATCTTGCCATATTTCAGGTAATGCTCGGCCGGGTCCATGCCGAGCATGGCGACGTCGGGATAGGTTCCGAGATACCAGTCCGCGTCGAAATAGCCGGATTTCCGGATGGTCTCGGCGTCTTTTTTCAATTGTGCCGGATCATACATCGCGCCGCCCCTTTCAAAGCCTCAGATCACTGTCACTCCGTGCGAACACCGCCTTAATGTCGAACAGCACGCCGCCCTCGACCATCAGGCGTTGCAGGTCGGCCGCGCCGCGCGCGACGAAATCGTCATGCGGCTTGGCGAGCATGACCGCCGTACCGGTCTCCGCCGGTGATGGCAACTCGGACGGTATGTCACGCCCGAATTCATTTTACACCTCCTGCGCATCGGTCACAGTGTCACAGATACCCAACGTGATCCCGAAGGTTTCGATGGTCTCGACCAGCCATCCTCGCAAGGATTAGCCTTAATCAACTCACGCTGACTTTCTGTCGTATCGAGGTGATAACGACGATCGGCCCCCGAGGCAAAAGTTTGTTGCCCCAAACGACCCTGACCATAAAAACAAAAAAGGTCGCTTGCGCGACCTTGTTTTAAACCTTTGTTTTACCTTGGGTTTTTGGCGGACCGAGGAGGATTCGAACCCCCGACCCCTTGATTCGTAGTCAAGTACTCTATCCAGCTGAGCTATCGGTCCGTGAGGCCAGCAATTAGACTCTGGCGTCGGGCAATGCAAGGGCGTTTTGGAAGAAATTATGACGGGGCGCCAAAATTTCCCTTGGGCAGGGTGATGCAGAAAGAGGTGCCGGATGCGTCGCTGCGTTCGAGCGAGAGGGTGCCGCCATGGCCGCGCACCAGTTCGGCGGCGATCGTCAGGCCAAGGCCGCTGCCGCCCTTGGTGGTGCCGCCCTGAAAGGGTTTGAAAAGATGTTCGCGCGCCCGCGCGGGCAGGCCCGGCCCGGTGTCGGCGACGCGGATGATCCATTCGGCAGGATCCTCATCGGCCATGACGCTGATCTCGCCCGCGCGGCCGCTGTTCACGATGGCTTGCCGTGCGTTGCGCACGAGGTTGCCGATGATGCGGTAGAGTTGTTCGGCATCGGCGAGCACAACGAGGTCACCCGGCACATCCTCGGCAAAGCTGACATTGGCGGCGCCCGCGGCGAGTCGTTCGCTGTCGATCACATCGGCCACCACATCGGCCAGATGCAGGCGGGCAAAGGTCGGCCCCGGTTCTTCGGCCTTGCCATAGGCCAGCGTGGCTTCGCAGAGATGCACGGCGCGGGTGAGGGAATTGATCAGCTTGGGGGCGAGGCGTTGGACGGTCGGGTCCTGGCTGGTCTCGATCCGGTCGGTAAAGAGCTGGGCGGAGGTCAGGATATTGCGCAGGTCATGATTGACCTTGGCCACGGCGCTGCCCAACTGGGCGAGATGCTCTTTTTGCTTGAGCGCGCCGGTGAGCTGGGTTTGCAGGGATTGCAGGGTTTCCTCGGCTTCGCGCAATTCCTTGACTCGGGAGGTGGGGCGCAGCACGCGGCGCACATCCTCGGGGGCGGCGGCATAGGCCTGCATGGCGCTGACGACCCGCTTGATCGGTTTCACGAGGGTCAGGCGCACGGCGAGAAAGAGCAGCACGGCAGTAAAGATGGAAATCACCAGCGAGAGCCAGAGGATGCGCAGCCCATAGTCGATCATCGCGGCGCGCAGGCTGGTGGTGTCGAGCGTGATCTCGATCAGCAGCCCGCCCATGCGCACCGGCTGGCCGATGACGCGGATGACCTGCGGCTCTGGCGTGGCAAGGCGCTGCATGGCGTCGCGGATCAGGGTAAAGGCGGGGGCGTCGCGCAGATCGAAGGTCTGGGCGATGGGTTTGGGCACAGGTGAGGAGAGGATAAGCTGGCGCGTCTCGTTGCGGAGCATCACGACGTTGAATACCTCGGCGTTACGCAGGAGTTCCTCTTGCAGTTCGGGCGTTACCTCCTCATCGGCCAGCAGAACGAGCGAGGCGATCTGGGCGCGCTCCAGACGGGTGAGCAGGTAATCTTCGCGAAAGCGGGCGATGGAGGGAACAAAGATCAGGATCTCGGCCAGCATCACGAAGATGGCCGTCAGGATCAGGAAGCGCCCGGAGAGTGAGTTGAGCAATATGTCCCCTCCCGAGGATGGTGCCGGTCAGGGCAGCCAGCGTTGCACGATGCCGACGATACGCTTGACGCCCGCGCTGTCAAACAGGCGGGGCGAAAAATAGGCGCCGGCGGCGCGTTTGTTGATCTCGCCCAGGGTCGGGTAGGGGGCGACCATATTGGCGACATGTTTCATCTTGAGCCCGTTGGCGAGGATGAAGGCCCAGAGGCTGATCAATTCGCCCGCCTGCGCGCCAGCAATCGACACGCCGACGGGGCGGCCACGCACCACCATGACCTTGATCAGACCGGCGGTCTTGCGTTCGGCGATGGCGCGGTCGTTGTGGTTATAAGGAAAGCGGACCACTTCGAGATTGCCACCGTGTTCCTGTCGCGCCTGCGCCTCGGTCAGGCCCACCTGCGCCAGTTCAGGATCGGTATAGGTGGCCCACGGGATATGGTCGGTGCGGTTCTTGGCGGGCAGGCCCAAGAGCGCCTGTCGGATGATCAGCCCCGCCTGATAGCCCGCGACATGGGTAAATTGCAGCCCGCCCGCGACATCGCCGATGGCATAGACCCGGCGGTTGGTGGTGCGCAGGCTTGCATCCACCTTGATGCCGCGCTTTGTGGTCTCGATGCCTGCCGCCTCGAGGTTGAGGCGTTGGGTATTGGTCTTGCGGCCCACGGCCATGAGCAGGTGGCTGCCCTTGAAGACGCGCCCGTCCGTGGCGTGGATCTCGATGGCACCGGCCTGCCCGCGAATTTCGGCGGCCATGGCGCCTTCTTCGATCTGGATGCCTTCGGCGCGGAATTGGTCAATCACCACGGCGGCCATTTCGGGATCGTCATTGCCAAGCACCTTGGCCCCTTCGATCACCGTCACGGCGCAGCCCAAGCGGCGATGCGCCTGCGCCATTTCCATTCCGATGGGACCGCCGCCGACAACCAGAAGATGCGCAGGTTTCTCGCGCAG
>JBLRXE010000144.1:0-6206 GCA_047920895.1 Roseovarius sp. | reverse complement strand
CTACACCCTGGCAGGCGGTCCGCCCCGCAAAGGCTGGGCCTTCGTCTTCAAGCCCGGCGAGATGATCACCCGCTCCCCCTACATCGCTGACTGCTCGATGCTACACGACTTCACGCAGGACCAGATGACACTGCCAATCGCCAAGGCCACGGGCAATCCGCTGATGCCCCTTGGCGCGGGCAACCTGCTCGCCGATGGCTCTGTGCTCGCCCCATCCTCACCCCTGCGCTCGGTGGTGGTCGACAGCTTCACCGCGATCAATCCAAACGGCGTGGGCTATGCAATGGTCCGCAATGCATTCGTGCAGCTGGTCTCGGTATTCACCAACTGGTCACGGGTCGGAATCTGGACCCACCAAGGCGGGCAAGTGACCATCGCCAATTCCAACAATACTTTCGGCGATTACGCGCTCGCATCGACGGGCTTTCGCAACACGATCAAGGTCGACGGTGTCACCGACCTCGACAAGATCACCGTGCGCACAGCCGCTGCAAACGTGGTTGAGAGCCAGACGGAATCGATCGTCACTCAGCTCATGACCGCGCGCTATCCGACCCTGACGGGATGGAACGGTCTGAGCGCGGCGCAGGTTTCCTTGACCGAGCGCGACACACGCACGCTGCTACGTGCCTTGGCAAATGATTTCCGCTCGGGACAAGATCGCGCCATCCAGTTCTTCATTAAAGGGCTGTTCAACTGGAATGCCGAATATCACTTCGCAACCAGCCTGCTGCAACTTTTCCTCGACTGCTGGGAGCAAATCCGGCTGGAGGTTCGTGGGCGGCTGAGCGGGACCGCGGACACGCTGATGCTTGATGAGCTGATCCGCGTCCTGCGAACTGTCGTCGCCGCGCCCGCAAATCACCGCGTGCCTTTCGCCTCTGTGATCGAAGCGACTGGCCAGCAATTCAGCTACGCGGGATCGGGCGTCAATTACAACGCGCTTCCCTTCTCGCAGCGCGGTACTGGTGATGCTCCCAACCCGTCAACAGCCATGTTCAAACTGAACGGCGGGAAGATTTTCGCGACCTTCTCTACCGAGGTCGGCGACACCTACCTTGGCGAAGACCTGCGGGTTGATTTCGAGCGCAACACCATCGAGGGGCAGGCTTTCAGTCGCGGTGTGCAGAACATCACCCTCCCGCTGATCATCGGAATTGGAGGTTAACATGACCACAATCGTCACACCGAAACCCCCGCTGAACCTCTTCGAGGTCGTTCGTAGCGTTGTACCAGATGTCTGGGACATCCTCTATGAAGCGCCGCGCTACCGCGTCCCGCCCAATGGTCCCAATCCTGAGCGGTTTGTGGACACAGCCGCGATTATGACCGGGCTGGTCTTGGCCAAATCCGGTGCTGGGATCACGGAGGTTTCTGTCCGCGTGGTGCAGCCTGGGGGCGCGGCATTCCTGATCGTGGACAAGGCGCAGGTCTTTCCGAACGACTTCCTGCTGCTGAAGCTTGATCGGCAAGTGCTCAAGACAGGAGAGACCCTGCAACTGCGCTGCGAGGCCGGCCAGACCTGCGACGCGCACCTGACCTTCATCCTCAATACACGCGAAGAATTCGAGGTGATCGCATGAGTGGCGTCGACTACGGCTCTGGGCGTTCGCTTTTCCTGGGTCGGGGCCGCGTGGTCACTGTCCCGATCGAGAACACGCTGCCCGCCGCCAATTACGAGGGCGCGATGGTCTATGGCAGCGACGGCATCCTCTACTATTCGAACGGGATCGAGTGGGCACCGCCCGTTGATCAACCTCCGATCACACGACCCACTCCCCTGACACCGACGAATGCGGTCCAGCAGACGCAGCTTCGGCTATCCAACTTCTTCAGCGAGGCTGGACTGATCCAAGAGGCTGCGTTCTTCGAGGTCAGCCTCCACCCGACGTTCCAGTCTGTCTTGTTCACTCGGACGCTGCTTGGCGCAGGGATCAACAGCTACCAAATCCTCGAGACCGACGGGCTTGAGTTCGGCCAGACCTTCTACTGGCGCGGGCGGTATTCTGGCGGTGGGCAGGAGAGCCTCAACTCGCGTATCGCAGAGCAGGGCTATCCGTTCGAAATCCAGCGGCCGGAGCCAGTGACCTTTCCGAACGCCATCGCCATCGAACTGGAAATCACCCCCTTCGACACTGCGTTCAACACGACCTACAACGAGACGCAGTGGGAGGTTTACGACAATTCCGAAGCCAGCGGGTCGCCGCTCTGGACCGGCTTCACCTCGGGCGTCACGACCCAAGTTCCAGACTTTGCAGACGCCGAGACCTTCTACTGGCGCGCTCGGTATTTGGGCACCTATCAGAGCCTTTCTGGCCCGGTTGCCGTGACAAGCCCCTGGTCTGTCATGCGGCCTTACGTTCAGGCAGCTCTCGGCACGATCTTGATCTACGACACCAACCTGATCACCGGGACCACTATCGCGGTCCCGGTAAATGGGACGGTGAACTGCATGATCGACTGGGGCGATGGCATCGTCGAGAACGTCAACGCGGCGGGCGACAAGAGCCACACCTACGCGGTCGACGGGACCTATCAAGTTCGCATCACCGGCACCCTGACACAACTGGGCCGGGTCACGCGCCCCTTCGACGCCATCGGCTATTCGCAGGCAGCACTGATCGAGTGCAAGGCACTCGGCTTTGCAAACGGGCTCACAAGTCTCGCGGGGGCGTTCGCGCAAGCCAGCAACCTTGTCACAGTTCCATCTGTGATCCCGAAAGGCATCACCTCGCTGCGCGGCACATTCCTCGGCTGCAGCATTTTCAATGGGCCGCTGGCACTGTGGGACATCTCCGCCGTCACCAATCTCGAGCACACGTTCCGCAATGCCGCTGCGTTCAACCAGAATATCGGTGCTTGGGACGTATCAAAGGTTACGAGCATGTGGTCGAGCTTCCATGGAGCGGCCGCGTTCAACAATGGCGGCAGCCCGAGTATCGACAACTGGAACACCGAATCTCTTGTAAAGGTTGCTGATCAGGGTGGCGCGTCACAGGACCGTGGAGGCATATTCACCAATGCCACCAGCTTCAACCAGCCTATCGGCAAGTGGAAGTTGGGCAAGGTGACTTCTTTGGGCGGCACCCAGCACGGCGCGTTCGAAAATGCGTCAGCGTTCAACCAGAATATCGGCGCCTGGGATGTGTCGAAGGTCACAGACTTCAGACGGCTGTTCAGAGGCGCGACTGCATTCAATAACGGCGGCAGTCCGAGCATCCAGAATTGGGCTGTCAACGCTTCAGGTGGAAGCACTTCTCGGTTCGATCAAATGTTCCTTGATGCCGAAGCCTTCAACCAGCCAATCAACAACTGGCAGCCGATCAACTTCGCGTCTCTGGTATTTACGTTTCAGGGTGCGAGAGCGTTCAACCAAGACCTCGATCTTTGGAACACATCTACCCTGACGAATTTGGATCACAGCTTCGACTCAGCCACAAACTTCAACGGTGATGTGACCACATGGAACGTCGCCGCCATCACTAACTTCCGAAACACGTTCCGCAACGCCGCCTCATTCAACCGCGACATCTCGGGTTGGAACACAGCGTCAGCGAACAGTTTCCAAGCCATGTTCCAAGGCACCCCGTTCAACCAGAACATCGGTGGGTGGCCTGTCACGACAGTCACAACCTTCAGCAACATGTTCTTCAACAGCAACGCGCTTTCTACAGCCAACTACGATGCGCTGTTGATCGGCTGGGCGGCACAGACGGTGCAGACGGGCAGATCGTTCAACGCAGGAAACGCAAAGTACAGTCTGGCAGCGGCGGCGGCGCGGGATGCGCTTGTCACCACTTACGCGTGGACCATCACCGACGGAGGACCCGCATAATGGCATATAGCTACATCGCAGAGCAGGAATGCTGGATCGTGTGCAGTAGGCTTGAGGACATTCCTGTGGCTTTTGTCCACATGGAAGAGGGGCAGCACATGTCGACATCGCACCCGCTGGTCGAAGTTTTTCTCAACCGTGATGAAGCCGTGGACCGCGCCAAGGAGATAGACCCGGACTGGATTGACACGGACGCGCAACCCGAGCCAGCACTTGGGGACGTATGATGGGGCCGCTCTGGGACGCGACGCGTGACCTGCATCATGCTTGCGAAGCACATCCGCTTGGCCAGCGCATGGTGGAAGCCACGATCGAGGCGCAGGACTGGTGCGATTGGCTCAATGCGCTGCGCGTGCTGCATAGCGCGATCGACCCGCATCTGCCGCCCTATGCGCAAGTCACAGGGGAGCTGACCCTGGACCTGGTCGAGATGCTGCCGATGGTCCCGCAGCCGGTCAATGCAGCGCAAGCCTTTGCAGGCACGCTGCAAACGCCAGAGCGCATCGGGGGCGCAGCCTACGTCCTGGTCGGCGCGCACAGGCGCGGCGGACGGGTGACCGAGAAACGGTTCAGAGAGGCGGGGCGCAAGTTGCCGATGCGGCATGTCCGCTTCTTCGCTCCCGACCCGGCAGAGGCCCTTGTGAAGTCGCTGCGGGACATGGGCCAGCTCGCTTCAGCAGCGAGCGCAACATTCCAGTGTTTGCTGGACGTCATGGACGAGATCGTTGCGCGCGGGGATTTCGCGACGGCGCCCACGGTGCCGGATGCCAAGCTGAAGACCCAGCCATGAAGACGCTGCCCCCCGGCCTGCAGGCGCATCTCGACAGCGGCATGACTACGCTGGCCTGGTGCTGGCGGCTCACCCGCGCCGATGGGCTGCGCTTGGGCTTCACCGATCACGATCTGCCGCTCACTTTCGACGGCACCCTCTTTGAACCCGAGAGCGGGTTTTCCGCCTCCGAGATCCGCGCAGGCTCCGATCTCGCTGTCGATGCGCAGGATGCCGAAGGCGTGCTCTCCTCGGACCGCATCACCGAGACCGATATTCTGGATGGCCGCTGGGACAATGCCGAAGTCGAGCTCTGGCGCGTCAATTGGGCGGATGCCGAGCAACGGGTGCTCCTGCGCCGCGGAGCCGTGGGCCAGATACGCCGCGGGCGGCTCGCGTTCGTGGCCGAGATCCGCAGCCTCGCCCATGTGCTGGGCCAGACCGTCGGCCGGGTGTTTCAGGCCGGCTGCGATGCAGAGCTTGGCGATGCCCGCTGCCGCGTCAATCTGAACGCAGGGGCGTATCGCGGCACAGGCAGCGTCACGGAGGTGCTGCGCGACCGCGCCTTCATCGTGTCCGGGATCAGCAGCTTCGCTGCGGGCTGGTTTGCCCAAGGCACGCTCACCTGGTCGAGCGGGGCCAATGCCGGACGGCGCGCAGAGCTGCTGCTCCATGACGTGACCGGCGCGTTGGTCACCCTGACCCTGCTGGAAGCGCCGCTGCGCGCGATTGCCATGGGCGACAGTTTCACAGTGAGCGCAGGCTGCGACAAGCGCGCCGAGACCTGCCGCACCAAATTCGCCAACATCGCCAATTTCCGGGGCTTTCCCCATATCCCCGGCCAGGATGCCGTCATCCGCTACGCCACCCGCGACGGCGGCCATGATGGGCGCGTCCTATGACGCGGTCCCCACGCCCCACATGGATGCCGCCCCCGCGCCGCGGCCGCCCGCCCGGACCCGCAGACCCCGCAGAGGTCATCGCCATCGCCCGCGACTGGCTCGGCACGCCCTATCACGATCAGGCCAGCCTGCGCGGTGTAGGCTGCGATTGTCTGGGCCTCGCCCGCGGCATCTGGCGCACGCTGCACGGGCCCGAGCCCTTCCAGATCCCGCCCTATAGCCGCGATTGGGGCGAGACAGGCGCGCGCGAAGTGCTGGCCGAAGGTGCTGCCCGCGTGATGCTGCCCGTCGCGCCACAGGCCCGCCAGCCCGGTGATCTCCTGATCTTCCGCATGCGCCCCACGGCCATCGCCAAGCATCTGGGCGTGCTGACCGAACCCGAGCAGTTCCTGCACGCCTATGAGCGCCTCGGGGTGATTGAGGAACCCCTCACAGCCGCCTGGGCGCGGCGCATCGCCTTTGTCTTCCGCTTCCCGCGCCCGCGCGCCCGCAGAAAGTCTTCCTGACCATGGCCACTCTTGTTCTGGGCGCTGCCGGGGCCGCGCTAGGCGGCTCGCTGATTTCCGGCACCATCCTCGGCCTGACCGGTGCAACCATCGGGGGCTTCATCGGCGCCTCGATCGGCTCTGCCGTCGACAGCTGGATCATCTCTTCGCTCGCCCCCGGCCAGCGCATCGAAGGCGCGCGCCTCGAAAGCCTG
>JBLRXE010000143.1:0-6262 GCA_047920895.1 Roseovarius sp. | reverse complement strand
TATGTTGATCACCGCCACCCCATCTTCGGGCAGCACACGCGCGAAAAGCCCCGCCTTGGCGGCGAAATATTCGTCAAAATTAGCGTGGTAATCCAGGTGATCCTGCGTGAAATTCGTAAATCCCGCCGCCATCAGATGCACGCCATCAAGACGCCGCTGCGCAAGACCATGCGACGACGCCTCCATCGCGCCATGGGTGACGCCTGCCAGGTCGCATTTGGCCAGCATGCGGTGCAGGGTGATCGGCTCTGGCGTAGTATGGCCCAGGGGCGCGCTATAGGCCCCCTCGACCCCGGTCGTGCCCAGATTGACCGCCGAGAAGCCCAGCCGCTCCCAGATCTGCCGGGTGAAGGTGGCCACGGATGTCTTGCCATTGGTGCCCGTCACGGCGACCATGGTTTCGGGCTGCGCGCCAAACCAGAGGGCAGCGGCATAGGCCAGCGTCTGACGCGGATCTTCGGCCACCACAAGCGCGGCATCGCTGAGGCTGAGGAAATCCTGTGCCAGCCGCGCGCCGGTGGCATCGGTCAGGATCGCCCCTGCCCCTTGGCGCAGCGCATATTGAATGAACGCCGCGCCATGCACCTTGGTGCCCGGCAGGGCGGCAAAGAGAAAGCCGGGCTTGACCTCGCGGCTGTCTACCGCCAACCCCGTGATATTGGCCTGACGCCCGGCTTGGGCGGTCAATCCCAATGCCGCCAATGTCTTGATCTGCCCCACCGCACGCCCCGTTCCGGTCTAATTCGATGTCAGGCTTATAGCAGCAAGCGGGCTGGGTTCAATCTCGGGTCGCAGACCCAGCAAAGGGGCAACGCGGCGGATGATTTCAGCAGCCACCGGCACGGCGGTCCAGCCTGCGGTGCGGCGCGCCTCGCTGCCCGATGTCTCGACCGGCTCATCGAGCGTGACCACCAGGACGTATTTCGGAGCATGCGCCGGGAAGATGCTGGCAAAGGTCGAGATGACCTTGTCCTTGTGATAGCCGCCGCCACGTTCCTTGGGTTTGTCGGCGGTGCCGGTCTTGCCGCCCACCGCATAGCCCGGCACTTCGCCAAGGCTTGCCGTGCCTTCGGACACGACCAGACGCAACATATGGCGCATTGTGGCCGAGGTTTTCTCGGAGATGATCCGCTCGCCCGGCACGCGGGTGGGATCACGCAGGAGCGTGGGCGTCACCCGCCGCCCGCCATTGGCAAGCGTGGCATAGCCCGCCGCCAGATGCATCGGGCTGACCGAGAGGCCATGACCATAGGAAATCGTCATGGTCGAGAGGTCCGACCAGTTCTTGGGCAGAAGCGGGGTGCTGCCAGAGGCTTCGGAAATTTCCAGATGCACGGGCGCGATGAACCCCAACTGTTCGAGGAATTCGCGTTGCCGCTTGGCCCCGATGTCAAGTGCTATGCGCGCGGTGCCGACGTTGGAGGATTTGACGATCACTTTGGTCGCGCTCAGTTCGGGGCCATAGTTCTTGAAATCGCGGATGCGGAACTTGCCCCACTGCATCGGGCTTTTGGTATTGATCATGGTCTCTGGGTTGATCAGATCCAAATCGAGCGCCTGCGCCACCGGAAACACCTTGAAGGTGCTGCCCAGTTCATAGACGCCCTGCACGGCCCGGTTGAAGAGCGGGCTGTCGCTGGGGCTGCCCGAGGTGGGCAGCGCGGGGCGGTCGTTGGGGTCGAAATCGGGAAGCGAGGCCACGGCGACCACCTCGCCGGTCTGCACATCCATCAGGATGCCCGCAGCCCCCTTGGCGTTCATGATCTTCATGCCGCCCAAAAGCACCCGCTCCATCGCCGCCTGCACGCTGAGATCGAGCGAGAGCCGCAAGGGTTCATGCGCCTGTGCCGGGTCGCGCAACCGCGCGTCCTGATGCCGCTCGATGCCCGCCACGCCCACGAGTTCGGCGGCATGCACGCCCTCGCGGCCGAAACCGGTGCCGCCCAGCACATGCGCGGCCAGCCGCCCGTTGGGATAGAGCCGCATTTCGCGTGGACCAAAGAGCAAGCCCGGCTCGCCGATGTCATGCACCGCCTGTTTCTGTTCAGGGCTGAGTTTTTTCTTGATCCACAGAAACTTGCGCGGGCCGGTGAAATCCCTGACCAGCCGCGCGCGGTCGAGATCGGGAAATATCTCGGCCAGCTTGTCGGCGGCATGTTCCGGGTCGATCATCTGCTGCGGCTGCGCATAAAGACTATGGGTGTCAAAGTTCGTGGCAAGGATACGCCCCTCGCGGTCCACGATGTCGGCACGCTGCGCAAATATCTGCGCGCCCGCAACGCTGGTGGTGGGTTCGGAGGGTTCGGTGCCCGCCAGCACCCCCATACGTCCGCCGACAATCGTGAAGGCCACGAAAAACACCCCCGCCAGCACCAGAAGCCGCCCCTCGGCGCGGCGGCGGGCGCGGTCGCGCATTTCCTCGTGCCGCAAGCGGATATTCTCGCGCTCGATGGCATCCGGATTCTCGCCGCGGCTGCGAGCCTCCAGAATACGCGCGAGCGGGCGCAGCGGCGTGCGGATCATGGGAACTGCTCCGTGTTCGAAACATCGACGGGGTTGGTGATCGGCACGTCGGCGGGCTTGGGGAACGAGACCTGATCCACGCGGCCAAACTGATAGGGTTGCAGCGCCAGCAGGCCCAGCTTGTCGTAATTCAGCTCGACCAGATCCATCAGGCGATCCGGCCGGTTTAGATAGGCCCATTCGGCGTTGAGCACGCGCAGGCGCGCGCGCGCCGCGCCAATGGCGTTTTGCAGGGCCTGCGCCTTGGCCTGCGCCTCTTGGGTGCGGTAATTCTCTCGGTAGGCCCAGAAGGCAAGGCCGATCACGGCCAACGCGGACAAGACACAGAGGACGCTGCGCATCATTTCGCTCCCTTCAACATGGGGACCCCCAAAGCGCCACGCTCCGTGCGCCCGGCCGGGACGTCGGTGCGGGTGGCGACACGCAACCGAGCGGACCGGGCGCGCGGATTTACGGCCAGTTCCTCGTCATCGGGGCCGATGGCCTTGCGCGATTTGAGGGTGAATTGCGGATCTTCGCGGGTGATTTCCGGGGCGTGGCGGCTGCCGGCCCCGCCGCCGCCGGACCGCGCCAGAAGGAAACGCTTGACGATCCGATCCTCGATGGAATGAAAGGTCACGACCGCCAGTTGCCCGCCGGGTCTGAGGGCGCGTTCCGCGGCCTCGAGCCCCGCGATGAGCGCGCCGTATTCATCATTGACCGCGATGCGGATCGCCTGAAAGCTGCGGGTGGCGGCATGGGCCTGCCCCGGTTTGGAGCGCGGCAGGCAGCGTTCAATCAGGCCCGCGAGGCGCAAGGTGGTCTCAATCGGTGCCTCGGTGCGCGCCCGCACGATGGCGCGCGCGATGCGGCGGCTCGCGCGTTCCTCGCCGTAGAGATAGAGGATATCGGCCAGATCGGATTCCTCGGCGGTGTTGACCAGATCAGCGGCACTTGGGCCCTCCTGACTCATGCGCATGTCGAGCGGGCCGTCCTTCATGAAGGAAAACCCGCGCTCGGCCTGATCGATCTGCATCGAGGACACACCGAGATCAAGCACGACGCCATCAAGGTCTGTGGCATGGTCATCCATCTGTGCGAAATTGCCCAGCACAAGGCGCAGCCGGTCGCCATACGGCGCCCCCCAGCCTTGCGCGATGTCATGTGCCAGCGGATCACGGTCAACGCCGATCACCTGATCGGCCCCGGCATCCAGCAGGGCGCGGGCATACCCCCCCGCCCCCAGCGTGCCATCCAGCCACACCCCGCGCACAGGTGACACGGCGGCCATCAGCGGGCGCAAGAGGACGGGGGTATGTGGGGCGGTGTTTCCTGGGGCGGCAGCAGCCATGGCTTACGCCCCTTTCGGTTGATCCAACAGGATCAGCGGATCAAACCCCTCAGGGAATTCTTCCAGCCAATCCTCGGTTTTCGACAATTCATCGCGCTCGTAGGTTTCGGGCTTCCAGATCTGAAAGGTGTCTCCGGCGGCGATAAAAAACGCCTCATCCTCAAGCTCGATCTTCTTGCGCAGCTTGGCGGGCAGAACCAAGCGCCCGGTCTCGTCGACCGAGGTGGGAAAGCTCTGGCCGTGGAACATCCGCTGCAACATCTTGCGCTCCATCGAACCACGCGGCAGGGCGTTGATCTTGTCATCGACCTCCTGCATCGCCTCGATGGTGTAACATTCGAGATAGCGGCGGCGGTGGTCGCCGTAAACGATGATGAGTTCCGGGTTGAGACCGTCGGTCCAGTTCGGGTCGGAGGCCTCGATCACACGGCGAAACAGGGCCGGGATTGATACCCTGCCCTTTCCATCCACCTTGTGGAGGCTCTCGCCTCTGAAAATCCGGCCCACTGTCCCGTTGGTCCCTATGTCTGCCCCAGATTGAAAATGAACCCCTGAGACACGAAACGGCGGGTTGATCTGCTGCCACTGATCAACCCGCCGCCCTCGTCCCGCTTGAGCGGGGTGTCCGACTGCGCGCGCCACCTGGGGGGATGTCTGCTCGCTCGCGCGCCGGATCTCTTTGTTCGATGAAAGCGGGGGCCTGTATGAAACCTGACTTGGGAGTTTTCGGGGTCTTGGCGCCCCTCTGTGATCCCGTCCTCATCGTGCTCTATTGATACACTGGGAAATTATCCCATAGCAACGATTTTTTATCGGCATAAGCACATGATGTTGTTCTTACACCCTCGCGAAAACAATATTCTGTGCCAAAATTCGCTTTGCCATTACCCTATCTTGTATTTATTCGAAGAATAATCACAAAATATGTAAATAATTAAAGTTTCTGAAATATCCCATGATTTCCCGAAATTTACAGACATTTGGATCAAATCCACCGGGGCTTCCCACAATCCAACCGTAACATGGCGGGAATCTGCGGGCAATCTCTTGCCTTGCGCCGCTACTGATTCGCAGATTTTCGCGGAAGTTGCCCGTTTTGCGTAGGACGTCCCATCCATTCCCGCAAAGTCATGCCCAAACAGCCCCAAACGACAGAACCCCGCCACCGGGACGGGGTTCTGCGGGCGTTTGATCCTGGGTGAAGGCGATGTCGCCCCTCCGTCAGCTCACAAGACGGCGCAGCATCGGCAGCCGCGAGAGCACCAGCACGTCGAGCGCCAGCACCGCAACCAGCGTCACCCCCGCCAGCGGAAAGGCCAGCAAGACAGCCAGCCCGACCAGCACCGCGCCCTGCCACATCGGTAGGTCACGCGGCAAGGGCGGCGCGGCAAGGCATCCCCCCGCGCCCACCGGGCGACGCTTCCACCACATCACCACCGCGCTGACGCAAAGGAAGATCACCGCGAGGCAAAAGACCGTATTGGCCAGCACACTCCACAGCCCCAGCGTGCCCATATGCAATGCGATGCCCACCGCCATCGCCTTGCCCGCGAGCGAGTAATCCTCATAGCGCACATCGGCGAGGATATTGCCGGTGTATTGGTCCACATGCACGGTACGATCCGACGTCGGGCTTTCGTCATCGGTATTCATGGAATCGCGGCTCAGGGTCCAGACGCCGGTTTCCCCCTTGGGCAGGTTGAGCTGATAGCGGGCGTCGAACCCGATCTGCCGCGCCAAGGCGTCGAGCGTGTCGATCGTTACGGCCCCGCTGACGCCCGCATGGCCGGCATGGCTACCCGAGGCGGGCATGGGCGTGAACTCCAGCGCCCAGGGCACTTCCTTGCGGTCGTGGTTCATGCTGGCGTGGATATCGTCCGAGAGCGGCACGCTGTCCCATTTCTCGGCCGGAAACTGGCTCCAGGCCTGCACCAGTTTTTCGCCCCAGACCCCCGACCAGGCAAGGCCGGAGACCAGGAAAAAGGCCAGCACCAGAGAAATCCAGAAACCCAGCACGCCATGCAAGGACCGCCAGAGCGCGCGGCCCCGCCCGAAGCTGGGGATCAGGGCGGCACGCCACCCCGCCTCGCGCGGCCACCACATGTAAAGGCCGGTGGCAATCAGCACCATGCCAAACGAGGCCGCGATTTCCAGAATCCGGTCGCCGGTCACGCCCAGCATCAGATCGGAATGGACGCTATCGGCGAAATCATACCAGCCAGAGCGGCGCGGAAAGATGTCGAGCACCTGCGCCGTGTAGGGATCGACGACGACCATAGTGGCCGCGCCGCCCTGATCGACACGAAAGATCGCGGCGAGATCCGCCCGGCGCGGGGCGACATATTGCTTGAGCATGCCGCCCGGAATGACGGTCAGCGCGCCCTCCGCCTGTTGCGAGACGGCAAGCGC
>JBLRXE010000142.1:0-6276 GCA_047920895.1 Roseovarius sp. | reverse complement strand
GTCAACGCTGCGTGACCGCGTCCCTCGCCGGATGCTTACATTGAAAGAGCTTTGTTTGTGGATCAATAAATATAAGAGCAATAGGCACTTGGCGGCGCACGGGGCGTTTTACGGCTCACCCAGTGGCTTTCTTAGAGTGGACTATGTACACAATGATGGATCTTCTAAGGAGCCATTATACCGATCTGAACGAACGGCGATTACAATGGATCTGGTCGATGAAGCGATACGAGATGCAGACAGCATCTTCATAGTGCTCATAGACATGTTAGAGAAAATACGGGAAGGCTTGTATCGGGAGGTTTCGTTTCACACGATACCAGTGGTCGTTCACCCCAATTCACAACCGTGATATCTACGTCCACCCCTACCCCCTCTCCAGAAACCGTATCATCGTATCGCCGTAACGCCGCTCTTCAAGCAGGCGCAGACCCTCGGGCGGGGTGATTGCGGCACTTTCCTCCCAGACGATCAGCGCCTCCTCAGCAATCCAGCCCCCCGCCAGCGCCGCCGCCAGCGCCGCCTCGCCCAGCCCCTTGCCATAGGGCGGATCGAGAAAGACCAGATCATGCGCAGCACCCGGATTTCCCCCCGGTCGCCGCGCATCCACCGCAAACACCCGGCACGCCGCCTCTGCCCGGCAGAGCGCAATATTCTGCCGCAAGAGCGACAGCGCCTTGCGCCCGCTCTCGATGAAACTCACGGCCTCCGCCCCGCGCGACAGCGCCTCAAGCCCGAGCGCGCCAGTGCCTGCGAAAATATCCAGCACCCGCGCGCCTGTCACCGGATCGCCATAGCCCCCGGCCAAGACGTTAAAGAGCGCCTCGCGCACCCGGTCCGACGTGGGCCGCAAATGCGCCGCCACATCGCCCTTGCCGACACTGGCCAGCGCCCGGCCCCGATGCGCCCCGCCGATGATCCTCACCCGAGCAACACCTTGAGATCGGCACCGGCATCCGCCACCACCGCCGGATCGGCGCTCCGCCCCGCCTCGATCAACCGCTTGCCCACCATATAGGCGCGCGGATCGTTCATCGCGTCCACCGCCAGCAACGCATCACCCCGATAATACCAGAACGACACCGAAGCCGCCCCGTCGCGCGTCACGATCCGGTCATAGCCGGTGCTCAGCCCGGCAATCTGCAACTTCACATCGTATTGGTCCGACCAGAACCACGGCTTTGGCACATAGGCCACGCTGCGGCCCATGATATTGCCCGCCACACAGTCGGCCATGTCGATGGCATTGGGCACGCTCTCCAACCTGAGCCGCCCCTCGCCATAGGGGAAAGAGGCACAATCGCCCACAGCCCAGATCGCGGGATCAGAGCTGCGCCCCAACGCATCCACCGCGATACCATTGTCAATCTCCAGCCCCGCTGCCTCGGCGAGCGCTGTATCCGGCACGATCCCCACGCCGACAATCACCATATCCACGGCCAACTCTGTCCCGTCCGACAGCCGCGCGCCGCTGACCAGCCCATCTCCCAACAAACGCTCCAATCCCACGCCCTCGCGAATATCGACGCCGTGCCGCCGATGCAGCGCGCGAAAATACTCCGAGGTCTCGGGTGCCGCCACCCGCTGCAATATCCGCGGGGCCATCTCGACCAGAACCACCTGCATGCCCCGGCTTGCCGCCACCGCCGCCGCCTCCAGCCCGATATAGCCGCCGCCCACGATCAGCACGCGCGCGCCCGGCACGAACCCCGATGCCATCGCATCCACATCCGCCAGCGTGCGCACCACATGCACAGCCGCCAGATCCCCCCCAATCGCCGCAGGCAGGTGGCGGGGCCGCGATCCCGTGGCCAGCACCAGATGCGCATACCCCAGCCGCTCCGCGCCCGTCACCACCTCCCGCGCCGCGCGGTCAATGCCGCTCACGCGCACGCCCAACCGCAGATCAATGCCCGCCTCGGCATAATAGCTCTCGGGCCGCAGATAGAGCCGCTCCAGCGCCATCTCGCCCAGCAGATATTTCTTGGACAGGGGCGGGCGCTGATAGGGCGGCACCGGCTCTTCGCCGATCAGCGTGATGGGGCCTTCATAGCCCTCACTCCGCAGCTTCGCCACCAGCGACGCCCCCGCCTGCCCCGCTCCAATCACCACGACACCCGACATCCCGCTCTCCCCTTCTTTGGCATGGCCACTTGCCTATCACCGGCCTATATCTACTTCCATCCCGAAACCCTCGACAGACAAGGAACGACCATGACCCTTTCCTCCGGCGACAAACTGCCCGATGCCACCCTCCTGAAACTGGGCGAGAAAGGCCCCGAAGCGGTCGATCTCAAGAGCCTGACCAAGGGGCGCAAAGTGGTGATCTTCGCCGTGCCCGGCGCCTATACGCCCACCTGTTCCTCGGCGCATGTCCCCAGCTTCATCCGCACCAAGGCGCAGTTCGACGCGGCAGGCGTGGATGAAATCATCTGCGTCTCGGTCAATGATCCCTTCGTGATGAAGGCCTGGGGCGAGACCACCGGGGCCACAAAGGCCGGAATCACCATGCTCGCCGACGCGGGCAGCGCCTTTACCAAGGCCATCGGCCTTGATTTCGACGCCCCCCCCGCAGGTCTGTTGGCCCGCTCCAAACGCTATGCGATGGCGGTCGAGGATGGCACCGTCACCGTGCTGCATGTCGAGGAAAGCCCCGGCACCTGCGAAGTGACAGCCGGCGAATCGATGCTCGCAGCAATGTAAAGCGGACCGGGTGTGCGAGGGGCCAGCCCCTCGCGCTCCCCGGAGTATTTGAGCCATAAAGAAACAGCGCGCGTCCCGCACGATCTGCGCCGGGGCATAAAACCCCATCGGCGGGGAATTGAGCAACGCACAGGCAAAAATCGCCGGGTGATGGCATTTGAGCCAGGCACTCGCATAGGCCAGATGCGCGAAACTGGCGGCATGGCTCTCGGGAAAGCATAGCTGCCAAAGCCCTCGATCTGGGAAAAACAGTGCTCGGCGAAATCACTGTCATAGCCATTCGCGCGCGCAACGCACTGACATGTCCGTGTTTCTTGAAGGCGGCCAGCGACCGGCGCAAACGGTCCGCCTCTTCGGGATGCGACGCCCCGGTGAGAAAGGTGAAATTCGACGTGGCAGAAAGCTCGGCAAAGGGTATGGCGGCACTGATTCCCAGACCCGCCCAGTATGTTCACTTTTTGTTCCAAACTACACCCCTGACCGGCACTCCCTCAGGGACGCGCAGGCGCGCACGGCCCCCCTTGCAAACACTCTAGCACCTTATCCCGCATGGCCGGGGTCGGATTGGGATGGCCCATGCCACCGCAGGGGTCCACCGCCAGCACATAGCCGCCCGCGCGCCGCTCCAGAAACCCCAGATAGTCAATCCCCGACACCGCCAAGGCGCACCAGGGGCCAAAGCATTGCACATCGAGCGTTATGGCGCGGTCAAACGCCTGATCGAACCCGCCCCGCGTCAACGCCTGCCCGGTCAATCGCGCCGGGATCAACGTATGCGGCGGCTTTTGCTGCGGCATCATATCGGTGCTGGGCAACCGCGCCGGATCAAACTCCAGCCGCCCCTGCACCACGATATAGGCCTCCTCCGCCTCTGCCGCACGCCGATAGGTCTCTGCCACATCCTGCGGCAGGCAACTCAAGGCCAGTGCCGGATCAGCGAGCACACAGCCCAGCGCCAGAACCGCCGCCCGGATCAAATCAACGCTCCGAATTCGCCCAGCACGCGGGAATAGACCGCGCGCTTGAAGGGGACGATGTTGGCCTCAAGATCACTGGGCGGCAACCAGCGCCATTCCGAGAATTCCGCAGGATCGGTGGCGATGTTCACATCCCCGTCGCGGCCCAGAAAACGCATCAGCACCCATTTCTGCTCTTGTCCCCGGTAGCGCCCCTTCCAGATGCGCGGCACGACGTCATGCGGCAGATCATAGGTCAGCCAACCCGGCGTTTCCGCCTCGACGCGCACCTTGTCCGCTGTGACGCCGGTTTCCTCCCAAAGCTCGCGCAGCGCGGCCTCGGTCACGCTCTCGCCCTTGTCGATCCCGCCCTGCGGCATCTGCCAGGCGGGTTCATCGCTGTCTATCCGCTGCCCGGCGAAGATCAGCCCGTCGGCATTGATCAGCACCACACCGACGCAGGGGCGATAGGGCAGACTGGCAAAATCGTCGGTCGTCATCATCGAGCCTCTCAGCTAGGGTCGCGGGCAGAGTGCGGTGCCGGGCCGGGGGCGTCAAGGGGCGGTGATCCCCGTCACACCTCGCGCGTGCCGACCATGCCCATGATCTCATAGGTCTGGCGCAGGATCGGGGCCGCGATGGCGCGGGCGCGTGCCGCCCCATCCGCCAGAATCCGGTCGATCTCAGAGACATCCTGCATCAGCCGCGCCATTTCCGTGGAAATCGGCGCGATCCGGTCCACCGCCAGATCGGCCAGCATCGGCTTGAACTCGGAAAACGGCTTGCCGCCCGCCTCTGCCATCACCTGATCCACCGTCATATCGGCCAGCGCCGCATAGATATTCACCAGATTGCGCGCCTCTGGCCGCCCCTCCAGCCCCGCCACCTCCGAGGGCAGCGGCTCGGGGTCGGTCTTGGCCTTGCGGATCTTCTTGGCGATGGTCTCGGCATCATCCGTCAGGTTGATGCGGCTCATGTCCGACGGATCGGATTTCGACATCTTGTTGGAGCCATCGCGCAGCGACATCACCCGCGTAGCCGCCCCTTCGATCACCGGCTCGGGGATCGGGAAAAACTCCACACCGTAATCGTGGTTGAACTTGATCGCGATATCGCGCGTCAATTCCAGATGCTGCTTTTGATCTTCACCCACCGGCACATGCGTCGCGTGATAGGTCAGGATATCGGCGGCCATCAGCGCCGGATAGGCAAACAGACCAAGCGACGCATTCTGCGCATTCTTGCCCGCCTTGTCCTTGAATTGCGTCATCCGCTGCATCCAGCCCATGCGCGCCACGCAGTTGAACACCCACGCCATCTGTGTGTGTTCCGCCACCTGAGACTGGTTGAACAGGATCGAGCGCGCCGGATCAAGGCCCGAGGCGATGAAGCCCGCCGCCAGTTCCCGCGTCGCACGGGCCAGATCGGCCGGGTCCTGCCAGACGGTGATCGCATGCAGGTCCACCATGCAATAGAGCGTCTGGATACCCTTGTTCTGCGCCTCGGCAAACCGCTTCAATGCCCCCAGGTAATTGCCCAGATGCAGGTTGCCCGAGGGCTGGATTCCCGAAAACACGCGGGGGGTAAAGGCCGCCTCGGTCATGACACAACTCCGTAGTGGATTTCTCTGCCCGCCTCGCTTACCCATGCGCCAAAGCCCCGTCAAGGAGAGGTGCCATGTCCGAGCAGAGAGCCCCCGCCCCCGTCAACCCCCTGCCGCCCTTCGTGATCGCCCTCTTTCTGGTGATTGTCGGGGTCGAGGCCGCCTTTACCTTGGGCGCGCGCGGGCTGATCGGCGGCCCGGATGCGGTGGGCTGGCGCGCGGCGGCCATTCAGGACTATGGCTTCAACGGTGAAATCCTCGGCTGGATGCTGGAAAACAATACCTTTCCCACCGAACACCTGCGCCGCCTGCTCAGCTATGCCTTTGTCCACGGCAGCTTTACCCACGCGCTCTTTGCCGGGGTGCTGCTCTTGGCGATGGGCAAATTCGTCTCGGACGTGTTCCGCCACTGGGCGGTTCTGCTGCTCTTTGCGGTCAGCACGGTTTTGGGCGCGGCGATCTTTGGCCTTGTGGCCCCCGGCCGGTCATGGCTCATCGGGGCGTTTCCCGGCGTGTATGGCCTGATTGGCGGGTTTACCTATATCATGTGGCTCCGGCTGGGGCAGATGGGCACCAATCAGGCGCGCGCCTTTACCCTCATCGGGGTGCTGATGGGGCTGCAACTGATCTTTGGCCTCTTGCTCGGCGGCAATGCCACCTGGATCGCCGATGTCGGCGGCTTTGCCACCGGCTTTCTGGCATCCTTCGTGCTCAGCCCCGGCGGCTGGTCCCGCCTGCGGGCCAGGCTGCGGCACGACTGAGGGAAGTTCCCGCGCGGATCGCTGGGCCGGGGACTAGCGAAGCAACATCCGTGGCTGCCACTTTATACCTGCCAAGTCCGTATGACCTCACTGTGAGGCGCTGCCTCTCGAACAGGCGTAGGCGATCCCCTGAAATACCCCCTACCGCCTTAACCTACCCCGGATTTCCTGCATCCGGAACGCCCCCAACGCCTGACCAAAGAGCGCATAGACCAGCCCGCCCACCGCGATGAGCGCCAACAGCGCCAGCCAC
>JBLRXE010000141.1:0-6301 GCA_047920895.1 Roseovarius sp. | reverse complement strand
CGCAGGGCCGCGCGCGGGGCAATTGGCAGGCGTCAGGCGTGTCGATTGACACGCGCACGCTCAAACCCGGCGATCTCTTCGTGGCGCTCAATGCGGCGCGTGACGGGCATGAATTCGTCGCTCAAGCTCTTGCCAACGGGGCGGCGGCGGCGCTGGTGTCGCGCGTGCCCGATGGTCTTCCCGCCGATGCCCCGCTCTTGATCGTCGCCGACGTGCAAAAGGGGCTGGAGGATCTGGGACGCGCCGCGCGCGCACGCTGCCCGGCCCGCGTCGTGGCCGTGACCGGCTCGGTGGGCAAGACCTCGACCAAGGAAATGCTGCGCGACGTGCTGGGCCATCAGGGCCGCACCCATGCCGCCGAGGCCAGTTACAATAACCACTGGGGCGTGCCGCTCACGCTGGCGCGGATGCCGGTGGATACGGAATTCGCCGTGATCGAGATCGGCATGAACCACCCCGGAGAGATTGCCCCCCTGGCGCGCATGGCGCGACCGCATGTGGCGGTGATCACCACCGTGGCCGCCGCGCATCTCGAGGCGTTCGAGAATATCGAGGGCATCGCGCGGGAAAAGGCCAGCATCTTCGAAGGGCTGGAACCGGGCGGCGTGGCGGTGATCAACGCCGACATCGCGACCACGGCCATTTTGCGCGCCAAGGCCGCGCAGCACGGCGCGCGCGTCCTCAGCTTTGGCACCGCGCGCGGCGCGCATCACCGGTTGCTTGACGTCGAACTGCACGACCGCGTGACCGTGGCCCATGCCCGTGCCTGGCGTTCGCCGCTGGTCTACAAGGTCGGCGTGCCGGGGCGGCATTTCGCGATGAACGCGCTGGCGGTGCTGGCGGTGGCGCAGGTGTTGGGTTGTGACCGGGCGATTGCCATGGCGGATCTGGCCGGATGGGCCCCCCCTGCCGGGCGCGGCACGCGCGAGGAACTGGTGCTTGATCTGGCCAGCGACGGGATGAGCATTGATCTCATCGATGACGCCTTCAATGCCAATCCCACCTCGATGGCTGCGGCCCTCGAGGTGCTGGCGGCGGCACAGCCGCGCGATGGTGTGGGCCGCGTGTCGCGCGGGCGCCGGATCGCCATTCTTGGCGACATGCTGGAATTGGGACCGGACGAGGCAGTGATGCACGCCCGATTGGCCGATCTGCCCGATGTGGCGCGGATCGACGAGATCCATTGCGTCGGGCCGCGCATGCGCGCGCTCTGGGAGATATTGCCCGAGGCGCGGCGCGGCCGTTGGGTCGCCAGCGCCGAGGACCTGGCGGCGCAGGCGCACCGCCTGATCGACGCGGGCGATGTGGTGTTGGTGAAGGGCTCCAAGGGCAGCCGGGTGAGCCTTGTGGTCGCGGCGCTCAGGCGCGCGGGCCGGGTGACAGAAGAAGGACAGGTTTAATGCTCTATTGGCTCACCATCTGGTCGGATGGCGGAGATTTTTTCAATCTCTTCCGCTACATCACCTTTCGTGCGGGCGGTGCCTTCATGACCGCGCTGATTTTTGGCTTTCTGTTCGGCGCCCCGCTGATCATGGTTCTGCGCAGGCGGCAGGGCAAAGGCCAACCCATTCGCAGCGATGGCCCCGAGGGGCATTTTTCCAAGGCCGGCACGCCCACCATGGGCGGCCTCCTGATCGTGGGGGCGCTCGTCACCTCGACCCTGCTTTGGGCGCGGCTCGACAATCCTTATGTCTGGCTCGTGCTTTTTGTCACGCTGTCCTTCGCCCTGATCGGTTTCGCGGATGATTACGCCAAGGTGAGCAAGCAGAACGTCAAGGGGGTGTCCAGCCGGGTGCGGCTGGGGCTGGGCTTCCTGATCGCGCTCATCGCCGCCTATTGGGCGGGGCTGAATCACCCGTCGGATCTGCAATATCAACTGGCGCTGCCGGTCTTCAAGGATGTGCTCATCAACCTGGGGGTCTTCTTCATTCCCTTTGCGATGTTCGTGATTGTGGGCGCGGCCAATGCGGTCAACCTTACCGATGGTCTGGACGGGCTGGCGATCATGCCGGTGATGATCGCCTCGGCGGCGCTGGGGGTGATCGCCTATACGGTGGGGCGTGTCGATTTCACCGAATATCTCGGGCTGCATTATGTGCCGGGGACGGGCGAGATCCTGATCTTTGTCGCGGGGCTGGTGGGCGGCGGTCTTGGGTTTCTGTGGTATAATGCGCCGCCTGCGGCCGTGTTCATGGGGGATACCGGATCGCTCGCTTTGGGCGGCGCGCTGGGGGCCATCGCCGTTGTCACCAAGCACGAGCTGGTGTTGGGCATTGTCGGCGGCCTCTTCGTGGTCGAGGCGCTGTCGGTCATCATTCAGGTGCTCTATTTCAAACGCACCGGCAAGCGGGTGTTCCTGATGGCCCCGATCCATCACCATTACGAGAAAAAGGGCTGGGCAGAGCCGCAGATCGTGATCCGCTTCTGGATCATCGCACTCATTCTGGCGATGATCGGGTTGGCAACGCTGAAACTGCGGTGAGGGTGGGCTGCCCCCTTCAACTCTCCATCCAGATCGTCACTGGCCCGTCATTGACCAGAGACACCTTCATATCCGCCCCGAACCGTCCCTTTTCGGCGGCAATCCCCAGCCCTGCGATCTGCCCTGCGAAATAGTCATAGAGCCGCCGCCCGGTCTCCGGGTCCGCCGCTGTGGAAAATCCGGGCCGATTGCCGCGTGACGTATCGGCCGCCAGCGTGAACTGGCTGATCACCAGAACACTGCCACTGATGTCGATCAAAGAGCGGTTCATCTTGCCCGCCTCATCGGTGAATATCCGCAGCTTGGCAATTTTCCCGGCCAGCCGCTCTGCCTCGGACTCGGTATCGCCTTGCATGGCGCAGACGAGGATCAAGAGGCCGGTGCCGCATCGGCCGATGGTCTCGCCATCGACCGTGACGCAAGCCTCTGAAACACGTTGCAATAGGGCGCGCATGACAAACCTCCCTGACAGCAGCGATTAGCCGCGTGGGTCGTAAATTTCGGACAGCTCCGCCCGGCTGGTGCGAAAACTGTTGGCGGGATGGTCCATGTCGGGCCGACCAAAAGATATGGCACAGAGGATCAGGCGGCTCTCGGGCAGGCCGAAATGCGCGCGGATCATCGGCGCATAGGCCGCCACAGAGGCCTGCGCAATGGTCGCCACTCCCAGGGCCGTGGCCGCCAGCATGAAGGCCGCGACAAAGCCGCCGGTGTCCATCGCACCATAGGGGCCAAGCGCGCCTTCGGATTGCACGATCGCCACATGCGGCGCACCAAAGAGGTGATAATTCTGCATGGATTGTTCGGCCCGCCCGGCGCGGTCGTTGCGGGCAATGCCTGCCGCCTCGTAGAGTTGCAGGCCACATTCCAGCCGCCGCGCGCCATGCGCGCCGGGATAGGTTTCGGGCCAGGGCAGGTCGGGGCCGGGCCGGTCGTTCTGCACCGCGGCAAGCAGCGCGTCGCGGAATCGCGTGGTCTCACTCCCGTGCGTCACGGTCACATGCCAGGGCTGGGCATTGCACCAGGACGGCGCGCGGCTTGCGGCGCTGACGATCTGGCGGATCGTCTGCTCTGGCACCGGATCGGGCAGAAAGGCGCGGCAGGAATGGCGGGCCTGCAAAAGCCCCTGCAATGTTTCGAAATTGTCGTTCATTCCGCGTTGTCCTTGCCCGGCCATGATCCATCAGGCCCATGGCCTTGACCGGGTATCATAGGCGGAGTTTTGCGGCTTATCCATGCCCTATCCGGCGGTTTTCCGCCGGCTGTGCCTTACAATACACCCTGCTCCAGGGCCACGAGATAGCCCACCGCCCCCGCGACGATGGCACCGACAATAACCGCAAAGGCGATTTTCCATGCCGACCACGGGCGCTCGCCCTGCACCCGGCCCGTGCGGCCATTGACCACGAAACGATAGGTCTCCCCCCGGTATTTATAGGCCGCAAGCCAGACCGGCAGCAGAACATGCTTGAAAGTGACGGCGCTGACCTCGGTGTTGATCTCGTGGACCTGTTGGCGGTCGCCGCCGATGTCAAAGCGCACGTCGCGGGCGATGATCGCATCCATCCGGGCGCGCGCCTCGACAAAGCCCGTATCCAGCGCGACGCTATAGCCCTCGGCGCGAAACCCCGCGAGATATTCCGGCGCATAGGGCTCCAGCGCCGCCAGATCCCATGGCTCCAGCGCCTCGGTGAACCGCTTGGGCAAGGCGGTGGAGGCCAGCACCAGCACATCGTCAAAAAACCGCGCCACCCGGCCCGACGCCGGGGTCCAGCGGATTTTCGGCACCTGCACGGTCTGGCGTTTGCCATCGCGCATCACGGTCTGCGTGACGTAATAGACCGTTCCGCGCGCCCCCCGGTAGGTCGATGTCGTATCGGCGTCAAAGGTCCAGTAGGGCACATAGATGCCCTGCATGCGCCGCCCCTTGCGGGCATAGTCCTGCAAGCCGTTCGGCGCGAACCACAGACGGCCCAGCCAGTCGGTCATGGCACGCCGCGCGGTGACCTCATCCAGCGCGAAGGGCAGCAGCGCGCGCGGCTTGATATGGCGGTGGGTGCCGGTGTCGGTCACGACCGGCGAGGCGCAGAACGGGCATTCGGCGGCGTGGGTGTCGCTGCCCAGTTCCACCTGCGCGCCGCAACTGGTGCAGGTGGCGCTGCGGACCTCCTCCATCTCTTGCGCGGGCAGTTGATCGCGCAGGGCCCGGTCAAAATCCAGTTCCTTGATCCCGCCGTGCCACGGACCGCCTGCCTCGATGGGATGAATATCACCGCAATGGTCGCAGATCAGATGGTTCTTGCCCGGATCATAGCGGTAATCCGCCCCGCAACTGACACAGGGAAAACGGTGCTGGGTTTCGACTGTGGCGGGCGCGGGAGGGGGGGTATTTTGCATGGAACTCACAGAATATGATGCACGGCGTGCGGGGTGATGCGGCGCAGCGCCCCGTCCCCCAGGCCCGTATGCCGCCAGAGGTTGAAGGTGGCATGAAGCGCCGCGGCCGCCAGGAGCGCCAAGAGCAATTTTCGCGCCTCTGGACCGGGCAGCGCATGACCCAGCGCCTCAGCCCCCAGCGCGACAGCGCCCCAAGCCAAGAGCAGATAGAGCGCGCGGTGCAACCATGGATGCAGAGCGCGCACGACCCCCGTCAGTTTGGGCCCCGGCCCGTTCATCAGGCCAAGGACCAACGCCAGCGCGCCCATCGCCAGCGCCGAGACCGCATAGCAGAGCGACAGCCACACCGTCGCCCCGCCATCGCCCAGCACGAACAGCAGCAGCATCAGGTTCAGCCAGTGCAGCGTGATCGTCAGCCGTCGGCGCATGGCATCACGCCCCCGGCGGCGGCGGCGGCATCACGGTGAAAAGTTGGGCCAGTTCCGCCACATCCTCGGCGCGCATCCAGCCATCTTGCCCCGCGGTCCAGACATGGCTGTCCCGGCTGAGCTTGCCCTCCGTCACCATGCGCCCGAGACCGGCCTTGGAATAGGGGCCGTGGGTCTGGCCGTTTTCGGCGATGTGCCAGACATGTTCCACGGGCGGCGGTGGCGGTGGGCTTTGCGGCGCGGCCGGGGCAGGGCGCGCGCCCCACGGCCCCTGATCCGCCATCTGCTGCGCCATGGCCATGCCCATTCCCATGCCCAACCCGGCACCAATGCCCGCCCCACCGCTCGGGTTCTTGGCGGCGGCGGTCATCGCCTCTGCGGCAGAATATTGCGTGAACCGGCCCAGATCGCCCGCAATCCCCATCGAGGTGCGCTTGTCCATCGCGGCCTCCACCTCGGGCGGAAGCGAGATGTTCTCGATGTAGAACTCGGGGATGCTGAGACCGTAGTCTGCCACCACGGCGGAAATCTCGCCCGCCACCAGCTTGCCCAGATCGGCGGTATTGGCGGCCATGTCGAGCACCGGGATACCCGATCCGGCGATGATGCGCGAAAACGCCTGCACGATGATGTTGCGGATCTGGAAGCTGATCTCGTCCATGGTGAACTCACCATCGGTGCCCACGATTTCGCCCATGAATTTCGCGGGGTCCGCCACCCGCGCCGTATAGGTGCCAAAGGCCCGCAGCCGCGTCGGCCCGAATTCGGGGTCGCGCAGCATGACCGGATTCTTGGTGCCCCATTTCAGGTTGTTGAAGCGCGTGGTGTTGACGAAATAGATCTCGGATTTGAAGGGCGATTTAAAGCCGTGGTCCCAATGCTGAAGGCTGGTCATCACCGGCATGTTGTTGGTCTCGAGCATGTAGAGACCGGGGGTAAAGACATCGGCCAATTGCCCCTCATGCACGAACACGGCGGCTTGCCCCTCGCGCAC
>JBLRXE010000140.1:0-6340 GCA_047920895.1 Roseovarius sp. | reverse complement strand
CCGGGTGCATCACGCCCACGGGCTTGGCACGCTCGAGGATCAGATGTGCGCCATGACCGCGCGCGGCTATGAAGGGCGCGGCAGCCCCGACCGCGTCGATGCGCTGGTCTGGGCGCTCACCGATCTGATCGTCGAGCCCGCCTCGAAATGGGTCCGCCCAAGGGTGCGGGGGATGTGATTGGGCGCACATGGGTGACCACCGTCCCGGTGCGCTACGGGGTGCCCCCTCTCGATCCGGTTTCCGCCCGTAGGGTGCGCATTCATTGCGCACCAACAAACCCCGAACACCAATAACGTTTTCTTAACCCTGGCATGGTTCTCTGAACCCATGTCCAATTACATCCGCCCCCAGATTGCCGGCGCTTGCATCTTCTTCACCGTGACGCTTGCCAATCGACGCTCAGAGCTGCTCACCCGCGAAATCGCGGCCCTGCGCGCGGCCGTGCGACGCACCAAGGCCGAGCGGCCCTTCACGATTGAGGCTTGGGTTGTCCTGCCCGACCATATGCATTGTGTCTGGACCCTGCCCGAGGGCGACCGCGATTTCTCGACCCGGTGGAGCGTGATCAAGGCCCGATTTTCCCGCGCCATGCCCCCTGCGCCCCGCCGCCCCAGCCATGTGGCCCGGCGCGAGCATGGGATCTGGCAACGGCGGTTCTGGGAGCATCACATCCACAGCGACGCGGACAAAAGCGCCGCAATCCGCTATTGCTGGATCAACCCGGTCAAACATGGGTTGGCCGCGCGACCAGAGGATTGGGCCTATTCGTCAATTCACCGCGATGGCCCGATGCATTGGCCGTAGGGTGCGCATTCATTGCGCACCAATGGCACCGGCGCAAACCCCAACCCACACCCCGGTTCTCTCTCCCGAACCGGTGCGCAATAAATGCGCACACTACCGGGCGCCCCCGCTACGCGGGGTCGTTCAAAACCCCCTCAAACTCCCGCCATTCGCCCTTGCTCATGCCCGAGGTCTCCTGCGTGACGACCTCGCCTTTCAGCATCCGCCGCACGCAATTCAGCGCGGTGACTGACAAATTGGCCCCCCCCATGCGGTAATCCTCGAAGGCCTTGTAGGCATAGGGCACCCAATCGGCGACAAGGCGGCAGATTTCCTCGGCATAGACCCGGATTTCATATTGCGCATGGGCATCCGCGCGCAGGCGCAGGAAATGCAAGAGGTTGTGCAGATCGACCTTCCAATACCATTGCGTATAGATATTCGCAGGCAGGTTCATCCGCGCCAATTCGCGCGCCAGCCCCTGTTGGCCTTCCTGCGAAATCATCGCCTCGTAATGGTCATAGCAGCGCATCGCGTCGTCGGTCAGAATACGCAACACGCGCTGCGCCTCTTCCCCTTCAAGCGCCGCCCCCCGCCCCTGATTGTTGGTGGTCGATTGCGCCGCCAGCATATCGGGGGCCGGAATATAGAACTCGCGATCGAGGATCGAATAGCGCGCCGAATATTCGTTCACATTGGCGGTGCGGTGCCGGATCCATTGCCGCGCGACAAACACCGGCAGCTTCACATGCAGCTTCAGCTCGCACATCTCGAACGGGGTCGAATGCCAATGCCGCATGAGATAGCGAATGAGCCCCTCATCGTTCTGTACATGTTTGGTGCCTGCGCCATAACTCACCCGCGCCGCCTGCACGATGGCAGCATCATCGCCCATATAGTCAATCACCCGGACAAAGCCGTGATCGAGCACCGGATAGGCGGTATAGAGGTGTTTTTCCATACCCGGCGCGGTGGCGCGCAGGGTGCTCTGGCTCTGACCGCGCTGCGCGTCGATTTCGGCCTGTTGGTCGGGGCTGAGGGGCATGGCGAGGCCTTTCATCACAAGAACGAGTCGGAGATCACTCTATCTTGGGGATGCGTCCCACGCAAAGCCCATATCGGGTGTTGGCCCATGCGCCACAGCAGGCCGGTTTTTACAACTAGGGTTTGCATTGATGATTGACTTCCAAGGACAATCCGCTGAATCTCGCGCTAAAACAAATAACAAACCACATATTGAGGGCAGTCTCATCATGAAACATATCGCGGCGGGCCTCATGGCCTTTGCCCTCTTGGGCGGCTGTGGGGGCGGATCATCCAACCCTTTCGAACGGAATGAAGCAGACGAGGAGACCGACGGTGGCACTGGCGAGGGTCCCATAACGGTGGACACAGCCGTTGTGGTTCCTGCGGCACTCGCGGGAAATGTCCGGTCGGCAACCTTTGACGCCGCCAATGGAACGCTCGTCGTCGAAGGGCTCAACCTCGACGAGGTGCCATTTGCCGCGACCTACATACGCACGGCCGCGCTCGACCGACCGGGGTATCAGGCCTTCACGATTCAAGAGGACCCGCTCGACCGCCATTTCACCGCCTTTGCGGCCCAGTCCAACAACAGCGGATCGGTCCGCGCAGTAACAGCCGGTAGCCCGGGACCACGAAACCGCTCTTTCCTTGGCGGCTTCTTCCAACGCGATGGCGCGTTTGATCGTCCGCAGGTTACAGAAACCACCGGACAGGTGAGCTATGCCGGAACCTATGTCGGCGTGACCAATCTCGGGGATATCAACGGCCCCAATCTCCTGCCGATCCCCAACCCCGGATCTGTCGATCCCGAGCTTTTGATCCCGCAGGCCCAGACCGTTCAGGGACGCGCCTTTATCAACGCGGATTTCGCGGACAACCGTGTCGAGGGCAACATCACCGGACGCACAATCGCCGAAACAGGCCAGGCCCTGCCCTCTCTGGTTCTTGTCGCAACCGGCATCGAGGCGAATGGCACGTTCAACGGCGGTGTTGAGTATGACATAAGAGACCCGCTCTCCAATACGACAGACACCGTCGGCATCGGGGATTTCGGTGGCGTGTTCGGGGGACCGAACTCTGATGGCGTGGCCGGGGTTGTGAACCTGACGCAATTCGACGGATCAGGAAACCCCCTTGGGATGCTCAACGAGCTTGAGAGCGGGATTTTCGTTCTGGATCAATGCGGTGCCGCTGTAAGCTCCCCCATATGCACGAATGTGAACCCGGATAGCGGCACGCCATAACATGCGGCGCCTTGGTGCCAGTATCGCGTTGATCGTCGCGGGCCTTGCCGCGCACGCCGAGCCGCTCAACCTCTCGCTCGCCCAAGCGGATGCGCTGGCGGGCGAGGCGTTGCTTCAGGGCCAGCCACGCCTCGCCTATGATCTCAGCAAGGGCCTGCTCGAGGCAGACCCCCACAATCCGCGGGCGCTTTACTATCAGGCGCTGGCGCTGGCACAGGCCCGCGCCTATGGCGCGGCCGGGAAAAAGGCGGCGCTGGCCTATTGGCATGCCGAAACCGACTCGCAGCGTTATCAGGCGGCCAATCTGGCGGCACAGATCAGCTTTGCCGACGCGCGCCTGACCGGCTCGCAATTCTGGCTGCGCCGCGCAGTCGAACATGCCCCCAATGACGTGGCCCGCGCCCAGACCGTCACGGCCTTTCAGAACGTGCGGGCGCGCAACCCGCTGCGCTTCGATTTCCGGTTCTCCGCCACCCCATCCGACAACGTGAACAACGGGGCCAACAGCCCGCTCAACGTGATTGACGGCGTGCCTGTGGTGGGCACACTCAGCCCTTCGGCGCAGGCGCTTTCGGGCGTCATCACCACGGCGCAGGTCTCGGCCTCCTACCGTCTGGCCAAAGGCGCCGGGCGCGAAACACGGGCGCGCGGCCGCGTCAACGCCCGGCGGGTCACTATCTCGGACTCCGTGCCGGGGTTGAGCGGCGACGATCTGTCCTCGACCGTGCTGGAACTGGGGCTGAGCCAGTATCTGCGCGGCACATCCGAGGCCGTGACATGGAAATTCGACCTCGACGGCGGGCGGGTCTGGTATGCGGGCGATCCGCTCTATGATTTCGCCCGCCTGGGCGTCGCCCGCCATCACCGGCTGGGCAACCGCCTCTTGCTCAGCTTTGGAGCCACTCTCGAATCGCAGCTCTACGAGGCCGCGCGCGGCGCCGACAGCACGCTCGCCAGCGGCTTTGCCGGGTTGGGGATCAGCCTCGACAGGGGCGGGCAGATCGGCTTTCAGGTGCAATATCGCGACACCGACAGCAACGGCATCAACCGCGCCTTTGATCAATGGACCGGCATCGCCAGCTATCAGATGGGCCGCGCCTTGGGTCCAGCCAGCCTTGAATTCTCGCTTGGGATCAGCCAGGTGGACTATTCCAGCTATCAGGTGGGGTTCATCAACGTGCCGGGCGGGCGCGATGACAAATCGGTGTTTGGCGGGGTGACAGCCACCTTCAAGGATTGGGGCTATATGGGCTTTGTCCCGACCCTGACCGTGACCAGCGAACGCAGCGATTCCAACATCAGCCGCTTCGATGTCGAGGAAACCGCGATCACGCTCGGGATCCGGTCCGAGTTCTAGACAGCACCGGACCCGCCCCAACATTACCCTCGACACCGGCGCGCGGGCCACTATCCTCCGTGACACTGACATCACGGAGGATGACCATGCGCATCAAATACCTGCACACGATGGTTCGGGTCAAAGACCTCGAGGCAACGCAGCGGTTCTTTGCCCTTCTGGGGCTCAAGGAAACCCGCCGCTGGGACAATGAAGGCGGGCGCTTCACGCTGGTGTTCATGGCCCCCGAAGGGCAAGAGGACTGCCCGGTCGAGCTGACCCATAATTGGGATGGCGACGAGGGCCTTCCCTCGGACAGCCGCCATTTCGGGCATCTCGCCTATGCGACCAGCAATATCTACGACCTGTGCCAGCATCTGATGGACAACGGCGTCACCATCAACCGCCCCCCCCGCGATGGGCGCATGGCCTTTGTGCGCAGCCCTGACAATATCTCGGTGGAGCTTTTGCAAGAGGGTGACGCCCTGCCCCCGGCAGAGCCTTGGACCAGCATGGAGAATATCGGCCATTGGTGAGGACGCTGGCGGCCTTTCTGGTCGCCATGGCGGCGGCCCCGGCCCAAGGGGCCTGCCGCCTTGCACTGGTGCTCGCCCTCGATGTGTCCTCATCGGTCGATGACGCGGAATATGCCCTGCAACGGGTGGGCCTCGCCTCGGCGCTCGATGCGCCTGAAATCCGCGCGGCGATCCTGCGCGATGGTGCGGGCGATGTGGCGCTGGCGGTCTATGAATGGAGCGGTCGCTTTCAGGACAAACTGCAACTCGACTGGACCCTGCTGCGCTCTGATGCCGACATAACCGGCGCGGTGGCGGTGCTGGCGGGGATGCAACGCTCGACCAGCGATTATCCCACCGGGCTCGGCTCGGCGCTGGGCTATGGCGCGGCGCTGATGGCGCGCGCGCCCCGCTGCGACCGGCAGGTGATCGACGTGTCGGGGGACGGGATCAACAATCAGGGGTTCGGCCCGGCGCTGGCCTACAAGCATTTTCCCTTCGACGGCATCACCGTCAACGGCCTCGTGATCGAGGGACACGATCCTCAGGTCACGCAATACTACCGGCGCGAGGTGCTGCGCGGCCCCGGCGCCTTTCTCGAAATTGCCCAAGGGTTTGAGGATTTCGAACGCGCCATGTCGCGCAAGCTCTACCGCGAAATCAACGACATCATGCTGGGCGCCCTGCCTCATGATGGCCCCCTGCCTCAATAGATATAGCGGATCTGATCGGTCCAATACCGCTCCACCCGGCGCAGGGAGGCGGTGATCTGGTCGATCCCGTCGGGGCCCAGCACGCCGCGCCCCTCCAGCCCCTCGGCATGGCGGGCAAAGAGATCGCCCACCAGATCGCGGATATTGCGCCCCTTCTCGGTCAACCGCACCCGCACCGACCGGCGATCCGCCTCGCACCGCTGATGGTGCATATAGCCCATATCCACCAGCTTCTTGAGATTGTAGCTGACATTGCTGCCCTGATAATAACCGCGCGTTTTCAACTCGCCCGCCGTCACCTCATGGTCGCCGATATTGAACAGCAAGAGCGCCTGCACCGCGTTGATTTCCAACACGCCCACGCGCTCGAACTCGTCCTTGATCACATCCAGCAAGAGCCGGTGCAGGCGTTCCACCAGCGACAGCGCGTCCAGATAACTGCTGATAAAGGCGCTCTGGACGGCGCCCGTGGTCAGGGGGCTGTGATAGCTCATGTCGGTCTCCGTGCGATACTGCTCGCCGGGAACCCTCTGGCAAAAACCCGAACATTCGGTAAATCGCGGCCAAACCGCCTAAAATGCGATCTACTTTCCCCCGCTGGCCTCTGCCGCAATCTCTGCCACGAGGGGGGCAAAGCGCGCGGGCGGCGCGGCTTGCCCCGTCACCCATTGATAGAGGTCCTGATCGTTCTCGCACAAGAGCGCGTCGAACCCATCAAGCGC
>JBLRXE010000139.1:0-6345 GCA_047920895.1 Roseovarius sp. | reverse complement strand
CCCGCAGCTGACAGGCGAATTAATCCGCGCTCAGAACCATTGGCCCGGTTCCATCAGGCCCAGATCCAGCAATTGCCGCGAATGCCATTCGAACGGGATGGAATTGTGCCATTTGAAGCTGTGGATGTCGAAGGTTGAGCCGGGGTTGCGTTTGAGCGCCTTGGCGGTGCGAAAGGACACGATGGCGCTGGTCAGGTTGTGGTGCCACGGACAGGCGTAGGTATTGTATTCCTCGTCGGAAAAGGTGTGATCCTCGCGCAGTTTCAGCTCTGGCTTGGCGCGGAAGAGCGCGATGCGGTCGATCTTGCGGCGTTTGGCGGGGATATGTTCCTCGTAGCGCCAGCGCAGGCCGCCGTAGAAATCAAGCTGGCGTTCCTTGGGGTGGTTGTGGTTCTCGGGGTTGGGGCGGGCCAGCGCGTAATAGCCGGATTTGTCCATATGCGCCGTCTCGAGGCAGACGGCGTGGGGGTGGGTTGTGAGATCGCTTGCGTAGAGGTCGATCACATAGGTCAACATCGCGTCGCGGCGTTCCTCGGTGTGAAAGGCCAGCATTTCGCCGACGGTGCGGGTCTCGCAGAAGGGATAGAAGAGGTATTCGGCGTTGTAGCAGTAATACATCCAGAGGTCGGGCGCGGCGGCGATGATGGCGTTGAGGGTCTCGGTCAGATTATCACCGGAGGCCAGATCGTGCTGGATGCGGGTGAGGCCCGGTGCCACGGTCACGTCGCGGGCGAGGGCAAAGGCATCCGGCGCAAAGAGCAGGACGCTGGCAAAGCCGGCGTCGAGATGGTGGCGCAGGGTGGAATCGAGTTCGGCCTCGTCCTCGGCAAAGACCATGGCGATCGGCCCCTTGGCCAGCGCCTTGCCGGGGTTGGCGAGAAAGGTCTTGAGATCGGGGGCGGTCATGCTCTGCTCTGCTCTGGGTTTTGGAGGGAGAATCCGCCAAACGCTGGGGCATTGCAAGTGCCCTCTGCCCTGATGTAGTCAGACAGCTTGAACCCAAGGGAACCCAAGGGCGGAGGCCGGGCGCATGGCGGATGTGAAAAAGCTCTATATCAAGACCTATGGCTGTCAGATGAATGTCTATGACAGCGAGCGCATGGCCGAGGCCATGGGCGGGGCGGGGTATATCGAGACGCAAGACCCCGCCGAGGCCGACATGATCCTGCTCAACACCTGCCATATCCGCGAGAAGGCCGCTGAAAAGGTCTATTCCGAACTGGGGCGGATGAAGCAATTCAAGCTGGACAAGCCCGATTTGAAGATCGGGGTGGCGGGCTGTGTGGCGCAGGCCGAGGGCGAGGAGATCATGCGCCGTCAGCCGCTGGTCGATCTGGTGGTGGGACCGCAGAGCTATCACCGCCTGCCGGAGATGGAAGCGCGGGTGCGCGAGGGGCAAAAGGCGCTCGACACCGATTTTCCGATTGACGACAAGTTCGACACGTTGCGCCACCGGCCCAAGGCGGCGCGTGGGCCGACGGCGTTTTTGACCGTGCAGGAAGGCTGCGACAAGTTCTGCGCCTTTTGCGTGGTGCCCTATACGCGCGGGGCGGAGGTGAGCCGCCCGGCGGCGCGCGTGCTGGAGGAGGCGCGCGATCTGGTGGAGCGGGGCGTGCGCGAGATCACGCTCTTGGGGCAGAACGTCAATGCCTATCATGGCGCGGGTGAGGGCGGCGACTGGGGTCTGGCGCGGCTCATTCGTGCGCTGAGCGAGATTGACGGGCTGGAGCGTATCCGGTTCACCACCAGCCATCCCAATGACATGGAGGATGACCTGATCGCGGCGCATGGGGATTGTGCGAAACTGATGCCCTATCTGCATTTGCCGGTGCAATCGGGGTCTGACCGCATCCTCAAGCGGATGAACCGCAGCCATACCGCCGAAAGCTATCTGCGGTTGATCGCGCGTATTCGTGCAGCGCGGCCCGATATTCTGTTGTCTGGGGATTTCATCGTGGGCTTTCCCGAGGAAACCGAGGCGGATTTTCAGGCGACGCTGGATCTGATCGAGGCGGTCCATTACGGGTCTGCCTTTTCGTTCAAATATTCCACGCGTCCCGGCACGCCGGCCGCCGAGCGCCCGCAGGTGCCCGAAGAGGTCAAGACCGAGCGCCTCTATCGGTTGCAAGAGTTGATCACCCGTCAGCAGCGCGCGGCACAGGATGCGATGGTCGGGCGCAGGGTCGGTGTGCTCTTTGAAAAGGCGGGGCGGATGCCGGGGCAGATGGTGGGCAAGTCCGATCACCTGCACGCGGTGCATGTCACGGGGGATGTCGCCATAGGCGATCTGCGGCAGGTCGAAATCATCGAGAGCGGGCCCAATTCGTTGGCCGGTCGCCTGCTGTCGCGCTGAGTCGCCGTGGATTCCTGCCCGGCGTGGGTGAAATGTGGCTATAACGTGGCATTGTTTCCCATTGCGCCACAATATCTGGTGAAATCCGCTTCACTTTGAGCGAATAGTTGATACAATTCTTTCTCAGTAAATGGTTGGGGGCCATGTGTCCGGTTCCTGCCCGGGGGTAATAAAAGGACTGGGGACGTGAGAGAACGCATTTCTAATACGCTTCACGCGGTCGTGCGGGGGGCAGGTGCCATTGCCCTCGGTGTTGCGGTGATGGCGAGTGGCGCAACCGCGCAGCAGCAACGCACGGTCGTCGGGGAACGCTATATCCCGACCATCTGGGTGGACCCGGATGGATGCGAGCATTGGGTCATGGATGACGGCGCGGAGGGCTATATGAGCCCGCATGTGACCCGGCAAGGCATTCCGGTGTGCCGCGAGTTGAACCTGTGCGGCGTGGTGAATACCGATCAGTTCTTTGCCACGGATAGCGCGCGGATTGGCGCGTCGGGGCAACAGCGGTTGCGTGAGTTCTTTCAGCAGGCCGATGCCGTGTCCTATACGATTGTCGGGCATACCGACAGCCGCGCCTCTGACGAATACAACATGGGCCTGTCGTTGCGTCGGGCCAATGCGGTTGCGTCGGTCGCCAAAAAGGCGGGCGCGCGCATTTCCGACGTGCGCGGCTATGGTGAGCGGATGCCCAAGGCGTCGAATGATACCGCTGAAGGCATGGCGCAGAATCGTCGTGTCGAAATCCTGTGCTGGCGCTGAGGGGAACATGGAATGAGAAAGTTTAGACTCGCACTCTTGATCCCCGTCATCGGATTGGTCTCGGCCTGTGGGCATGGCTCTGTCGGCCCTGACAAGACCCGCGACCGGGGGTTTGACAGTAAACACCTCAGCCAACTTCAGGCGGGGATCTGGGTGGATCCGAACGGCTGTGATCACTGGATCATCGACGATGGTCTCGAGGGGTATCTGTCGCAGCGTCTGGACAAATTCGGCAAGCCGGTCTGTTCCGGTATCGCCCCGCCGACCGTTGCGACCGGCAACTTCAAGGGCGGCAGCAGTGTCCCGGACGTGCTCTGACTTTGCTTTGTGAGGGACGACCAACAGACTGCGGGCCGATTGGCTCGCAGTTTTTCATTGTGATTTCCGTATCATTATACTTCAGACGCTTGCACCTTGCCGCACATCTTGGCAGGCTTGCAGCACACCTCTGACCCTGTGGGAGATATGCTTGGGAAATAGCGCAACGCCCCCCGCCGCCGATATGGTCTCGATGCATGAGGCCGTGATCGACTTCCCCGACAACATGCTGCTGATCGACCTCTGCGGCGAATATGACCGGAACCTTGCCGAAATCGAGCGCAAGCTGAGCGTGCAGATCGTGCGGCGCGGCAATCACCTGTCGGTGCTGGGCGAAGATGGCCCGGTCAAGGAGGCGGCGGGCGTGTTGCAGGCGCTGTATTCCCGGTTGGAGAGTGGCCGCGCCGTGGAGCCCGGTGATGTGGACCGCGAATTGCGGATGGGCGGATCAGAGGTCGAGACCGGCGCGCGGGATGGCGATCAGCTCGAGATGTTCAAGAGCGGTCCGGTCGAGATCAAGACCCGCAAGAAATATGTGGAGCCGCGCACCGAGGCGCAGAAATCCTATGTGCGGTCGCTGTTCCAGCATGAATTGGCCTTTGGCATCGGGCCTGCGGGCACGGGCAAGACCTATCTGGCCGTGGCGGTGGGGGTCAACATGTTCATCGAGGGGCATGTGGACCGGATTGTCCTGAGCCGTCCGGCGGTCGAGGCGGGCGAAAAGCTGGGTTATTTGCCGGGCGACATGAAGGACAAGGTCGATCCCTACATGCAGCCGCTCTATGATGCGCTGAACGATTTTCTGCCCGCCAAGCAGGTGCAAAAGCTGATGGAGGAGAAGAAGATCGAGATTGCGCCGCTGGCCTTCATGCGCGGGCGCACGCTGAGCAATGCCTTTGTGGTGCTGGATGAGGCGCAGAATGCGACCTCGATGCAGATGAAGATGTTTCTGACGCGTCTGGGCGAGGGCAGCCGGATGGTGATCACCGGCGACCGCACGCAGATCGACCTGCCGCGCGGCGTGCCTTCGGGGCTGGCGGATGCGGAGCGGTTGCTGACGCGGATTCCGCAGATCAGTTTCAATTATTTCACGTCCAAGGATGTGGTGCGGCATCCGCTGGTGGCCGCGATCATCGAGGCCTATGAGGCGGAAGGTTAAGCGCCATGCTGTGCGATGTGGTGATCGAGGACGACCGCTGGCAGGCGGCGGGGCTGGAGGATTTGGCCGAACGCGCGGCGCGGACCACGCTGGCGCATCTGGCGCTTGACCCGGACGATTGGGAGATCAGCCTGCTTGGCTGTGACGATGCGCGGATTGCCGTGCTCAACGCGGATTTCCGCGACACGCCGCAGGCCACCAATGTGCTGAGTTGGCCGAGCGGGGAACGGGGGGCAGAGGTGCCCGGTGCGGCCCCTGTGCCGCCCGTGCCCGGACCCGATCCGGAGTTGGGGGATATTGCGATTGCATGGGACACCTGTGTGCGTGAGGCGGCAGAAGGCGACAAACCGCTGGCGGACCATGTGACGCATCTGATCGTTCATGCGGTGTTACATTTGCTGGGCTATGATCATGCGCGTGACCAAGATGCCACTCTGATGGAGTCAACAGAGGTGGAGATACTTGGCAAACTGGGGGTCAGTGACCCATATTAGCGGTGATGGGCCTGTGTGCCCTGTCACCTGGAAAGAGATGGATGGGCGAGAGTATCGACGGATCGTCTATGGCAGCGCACAGCGCGCCGCCGGATGACGACGGGGAAACCGAGGAAACGGGCGGATTTTTCCGCCGGATTCTCGGGGTTTTTTCCACAAGTGACGAGGCCGATGCGGCCAAGGATGAGCATCCCGCCCAAGCCTATGGCGTGCCGGGCATGGGAAACCTGCGGCACATGGCCGTCGAGGATGTGGCGATCCCCAAGGCCGAGATCGTTTCGGTGCCCAATACGATTTCAAAAGAGGATCTGGTGCATGTGTTCCGCGACAGCGGCATGTCGCGGCTGCCGGTCTATCAGGGCACGCTGGACACGCCTATCGGGATGCTGCATCTCAAGGACTTTGCGCTGAAGCACGGGTTCAACGGCGAGACCGAGGGCTTCAAGATCGAGGATATGCTGCGCCCGCTGCTGTTTGTGCCCCCCTCGATGCCGATTGGCGTGCTGTTGCAGAAGATGCAGGCGGAGCGGCGGCATATGGCGTTGGTGATCGACGAATATGGTGGGGTGGACGGGCTTGTGACCATTGAGGATCTGATCGAGCAGGTGGTGGGTGAGATCGAGGACGAGCACGACATCGACGAGGATCATTACTGGACGCTGGAAGCGCCCGGTTGTTATGTGGCCCTTGCCAAGACTCCGCTGGAGGATTTCGAGGCCGAGATCGGCCTGTCGCTGACCGAGGCGGAGGAAATCGACGAGGAGGAGATCGACACGCTGGGCGGTCTGGTCTTTATGCTGCTGGGGCGGGTGCCGGTGCGCGGCGAGGTGATCGAGCATCCCGCCGGGCCGGTGATCGAGGTGATGGAGGCCGATCCGCGCCGCATCAAGCGCGTGCGTGTGCGCCTGCCTGAGGCCAAGAATGACTGAAACAGGGTGGGCCGCGGCCCTGATGGATCGGGTTGCGGGCCGCTCGCGGGGCTGGCGTTTGTTGGTGCTGGCTGTGCTGGGGGCTGTGGCTGCGCTGGGTCAGGCGCCGGTCGGGGCGTGGCCGCTGACAATCAGTGCCTTTGCGCTGGCCTATGGGCTGTTCCTGCGCGCGGCGGGGGGGCGGCAGGCGGCGGCGATCGGCTGGGCCTTTGGCACCGGCTATTTCCTGGTATCGCTCAACTGGATCATCGAGCCGTTTCTGGTTGATGTGGCGCGGCATGGCTGGATGGCGCCTTTTGCGCTGTTGGGGTTGTCGGGGGGGCTTGCGCT